>URJC01000344.1 GCA_900548135.1 uncultured Odoribacter sp.
CCATAGTAGCCGTACGTCTCACGAGTTGCAAGGCCATGTATACCGGTGTTATTGATTGGCCCGATCAATGCCGGGGGGTAGGCTGCTAGAGCTGTAAAGTGATTTACAGAGTAGATAAATGATAGAAACCGCAAGGTACAGAACCCGGCTTACAGGCCTGCTATTTTTTTTGTGCCAGGGAGGGAAGAGCGAACCGACTATATGTTGAAATAGTTTTTCCTACTCGATATAAAGATTTGATTAAAATGATAGCTGTGTGTGCAGTGAAAGAGAAAGTATGAAATCGATAAAAGAAATTTACAATATTGGATATGGTCCTTCATCCAGTCATACCATGGGTCCAAGCCGGGCTGCTGCCCTTTTTGTAAAAAAACATCCCGATATAAAGAAAATCAGGGTTACTTTATATGGAAGCCTGGCTTTAACAGGTAGGGGGCATGGTACGGATACAGCTGTTTTAAAAGTAATGACATTTCCTGAAGATACAGAGATTGTCTGGTGTCCGGATATTACTTTACCCCGTCATCCGAACGGAATGATGTTCGAGGCTATACAGTGTGGACAGGTTGTGGATAGCTGGACTGTGTATAGTGTTGGCGGGGGCGCACTTTGGGATGAAGATGGTACATTCGATGGTGGGGATTTGTATCCCCGGACTTCTATGGCCGAAGTGATGAAATGGTGCCTGGATGAAGGGTGTACGTTAGTGGATTATGTAGAAAAATATGAAGGGAAAGAGGTGTTTACTTACCTGGAGGAAGTATGGCAACAGATGCAGGAAACTGTAGAAAAAGGATTGGTAACAGAAGGGGTGTTACCGGGAGCTTTAAAACTGGCGCGTAAGGCAAGTTCATACAATATAAAAGCAATGCAGTCGGTGGGTTCTTCCCGGCCGATGGGGATGTTGTTTGCAGCAGCTCTGGCTGTATCAGAAGAAAATGCAGGAGGAGGACGGGTGGTGACAGCACCGACTTGTGGTGCTTCTGGAGTATTACCAGCCGTGATGTATTTTATGAAACACGATCAGAAGATGCCGGATTACCGGATTATCCGGGGATTAGCAACTGCCGGTTTGATTGGGAATATAGTTAAAAGTAATGGATCTATTTCCGGTGCAGAAGTCGGTTGTCAGGGAGAACTCGGTACAGCATGTGCTATGGCAGCAGGAGCGGCAACCCAAATATGGGGAGGTACTCCGCGACAAATAGAATATGCTGCGGAAATGGGGTTTGAGCATAATCTTGGTTTGACATGTGATCCGGTATTGGGTTATGTTCAGATTCCATGTATTGAACGGAACGCTTTTGTTGCACAAAAGGCACGGGAGGCTGCATTATATGCCCTGTTTTCAGATGGACGCCATATGGTATCTTTTGATGACGTAGTTAAAACCATGATGGAGACAGGAAAGGACATGCAGGCAAAATACCGGGAAACCAGTTTGGGAGGTTTGGCTTGTGTGTGTATGAAAAAGTTAGATTCAACCTGTAAGAAAATGAAGGAAGAAAATGCAACTAAAACACTTGAGTGACGTTAATCCAGTACATTAAAACTTGTAAAAAACAGGATCCAGGTAAGTTTGGATATAACATTTAAAATTAAACCGGAATGGATAGGGTAAAATTAAAAGTTTTAGGGCTGTCATACAGTATGTCGCAAGCCGGTGCATATGCCCTGATATTATCAGATGAGCAAGACTTACACCGGATTCCCATTGTGATAGGTATGCCTGAAGCACAGTCTATTGCCATACAGCTTGAAAAGATTCAAACACAGCGGCCATTGACACATGATCTGGTCAAAACTCTGGCAGATGCCTTGAAAGTAGCTTTAAAAGAAGTATTTATTTATCATCTTGAAGCCGGTATATTTTATGCTGAATTATTGTTTGAAGCAGATAAGAGTATAGTAAAAATTGACTCCAGAACTTCTGATGCCATAGCGTTGGCACTTCGTTACGGATGTCCGATTTATACAACTCCGGAGATTGTTGAAAAGGCTGGTATTCTGGTTGGTCAGGAGGGAAATCATTCCGAGCAGCCTACCTTTGTCCGTGAAATAGAAAATGAAAAGGATAGTATGCTGGATTATTCTGTTCAGGAATTAGGACGTATGTTGGATGAAGCTGTTCAAAATGAAGAATACGAAAAAGCGTCCAAAATCAGAGATGTATTAAAAAATAAAAATAAAGAATAATTTCGTAACTTTGTAAATCTGAATCTGATTATAAAATATATAC
Source organism: uncultured Odoribacter sp. (assembly GCA_900548135.1). Taxonomy (GTDB): domain Bacteria; phylum Bacteroidota; class Bacteroidia; order Bacteroidales; family Marinifilaceae; genus Odoribacter. The sequence continues at coordinate 2,240 of URJC01000344.1, forward strand.
TAAATAGTTAATTATGAACAGTATAAAATTTGATGACAGCAAAATCTGTCATTTCGTGAGCAAAGACGAAATGAATGTATTATATCCGCAGGCCGGAGAAGCTTTAAAAGCTTTGAAAAACGGTACCGGTAAAGGAAATGATTTTCTGGGATGGTTGAATTTGCCAATTGATATTAAACCGGAATTATTGGCTGATATAGAGAAAACTGCGGCAGATTTAAGGGCACGTACCCAGGTGGTGGTAGTCATTGGAATCGGAGGTTCATATCTGGGGGCACGTGCTGTTATTGAAGCACTTTCCGGAAGCTTTCACAATTATGAGGAGGCAGATATGAAAGTGATTTTTGCTGGTCATAATATTGGTGAAGACTATTATCATGAATTGTTAGCTTATTTGGCTAACAAGGAGTTTGGTATTTGTGTGATTTCCAAATCAGGAACAACGACAGAACCAGCTATTGCATTTCGTTTGTTGAAAGCTTTATTGGAAAAGAAAGTAGGTCGTGAAGAAGCCGGACGCCGGATCGTTGCGATTACAGATGGTAGTAAAGGGGCTTTACGTACTTTAGCTGATCAGGAAGGGTATAAGACATTTGTTATTCCTGATAATGTAGGAGGACGTTTTTCTGTATTGACTCCGGTAGGATTGCTGCCTATTGCTATCGCCGGATTGAATATCCGTGAATTGGTACAGGGGGCAATTGAGATGCGCAAAGAATGTTTGGAAAATGATAGAAATATAGCAATAGAATATGCTGTAGCACGGACAGCGCTTTATCGTAAGGGCTATGCTGTTGAACTACTGGCTAACTTTAATCCTAAACTTCATTATATTACAGAGTGGTGGAAGCAGCTGTACGGTGAGAGTGAAGGGAAAGAAAATAAAGGTATTTTCCCGGCAGGAGCTGACTTTACGACAGATTTGCACTCC
>URJC01000345.1 GCA_900548135.1 uncultured Odoribacter sp.
AGCGATCGGGTCTTATTGGCCTGGAGAAGCTTGGGGTCGAGATGGGTTATGCGGGCTCCTGCGTTAGCTTCATTGGCATGTTGGATGCGTTGCCGTACGACCTCCACTGTCTCAATTTCCCCATACATAGCAATGGAGTCTTGGATTTGGGCCATTGTTCCGGGGATAAGGTAAAAGAGAAAGTAACTACTAAGTGCTGCAAATAATATTTTATGCATCGTTATATTCATTTATTCTTGGGGAAAATAAATCTGGCTAGGATAGACTCCTACGCGAAAGCTTCGTATGGACCCGTCTTTCCGGTAGTTCCGGATATATCCGCGTTGTGCTGTATAGTCCAGGCAATCACATAAATATACCTCTCCTTCCGGGCTGACACTGAAACCATACATCATATCCGTTCCGGGAAGATTCAGGTAGGATTGGAATTCACCCGAGTCTACATTCATCCGGTAAACGCTTTGCACAGAAACTACATTTCCATCGGTATTCTCTGCACAGGTTTTTACATTGAAATAGATCCAAGTCCGGGTAGGATCGATATCGGTACGGTTGTAATTGACCACTCCGATTATTTCTCCCGGTTGCGGATTGCTATTGTTGCTGATAGGAAGCGTGTATGAGGTTTCTACTTTTTCTTTCCGGGGGTCGATGCAAGTGAACTTGATTCCGGTCGGCTTGTTACCCTCCTGTTGATTAGTTAATGCCCAGATTTTGCCGTTTTTATCAATCAGCATTTTACAGGTTTTGGTAATCTCATCGTTTCTTACTTCTTTAATCACACGGGCTGCTTCTTTTTTTATGTTATCTGTATCGAAAACATATAATCCGCCGGAAGTCATGCCAAATATTTTGTTTTCAGTTACTACAAGGTATTCTATCCACCTTGGGATAGAGATGTATTCCAGGGGTTCTCCATAAGGTTCTACTGTTCGGATACGTACTAATTGCCTGTTCAGGTCAGAGACAACAGCTTCTGTTGGGGAAATGGCTTCAATCTGCCGGGGATATCCGGCTTGTGAGTAAAGAATGGTTCCTATAGAACGGAACGTTTGGGGGTCTATGATTTCCACTTTCTTGGAGTTATCCATCGCTACAAAATACTTCCCGTTTATCTTTGTAATAGATTGTGCTACGTCCCCCATCGGGCGGCGGTTCACCTCCCGGAAAACGTCTGGAATGACACTTCCGTCTTTATTTAGCACGGAGATAGACCCCATGTTGGTATTGATGAGTCCTTCGTTTAAGACAAGGGCTTCAACATGTCCCTGGCCTATTGGTCCATAAGGGTAGTTGCCTGCGGAGTCACAAGCCACAAATTGTATGGCCAGGATGCAGTACAATATAAAGTGCAGGTACTTTTTAAGCAACATACTTTAGTATTATAGCCAGGAAAGAAATTTTACCGAAAAGGTTCGTATGTGGAAATACATCTGCGTTTTCGTTCTCCTTCCCCTTGAACGTTAAACAATTATTGTGTAGCAGGTTTTCTGACTTGTTTCTCTTCCGTCCATCCTTCCCATCCCTTAGGAGGAACAGTGGATATAAATACGTCCGGAAGATGATGTGAAACTTACAGCAGTGGATCTGTTCAGGATTTTCACCTGATTCCCTTAGCTTTATGATTTATACTTTATTAAATCAGTACACAATATCTCAAAAAAGTCTGATCATCTTGGTTTATTGGCCGACAAAATTAATAATAATATAATTAATCCAAAATGTGACTGTAAGTTTTATGAAAAGATACTCTATTTTAAGGTATGAGGTGTATATGTCTTACTTACTTGTACTTTGGACATCAGTTCCGGGGAAATGATCATTTGGCTGGACCGAGTTAATATAAATATTGAATGGAACGGTACCATATTCTATAGATTGCGAATTGTCGCAATTATAAAATTTTATACTTTTGTAAAGTAAGCAAAAAACGATTTTATGACACATCCTCAGACAATACAGATATTCCTTCCGGATGGGAATCCCCGGGGGATTAAGATAGCGGAGATTACAAACCGTACGATTAAGGCAATCCTTTTTCCCAGAAATCAGTTCGGGGCTATATTGCGGCGACCGGAATTGACCAATGTTGGTTTTTATTTTCTTTTCGGAGAGGCGGAAAACGGGCATGAGATGGCTTATATCGGGGAGGCGGAAGATTGTGCGGAACGATTGAAGCAACATCAACGGAATAAAGATTTCTGGAATTATGCAGTTGTCATTATTTCGCAAACCCACGCTTTTACTAAAACGCATGTGAAATATTTAGAGTATGTGGCCATCAGGAAAGCGGCAGAAACAAACCGCTATGAACTGGACAATACGACAGTGCCCAATAAGCCGCATATCACGGAAAGTATGGAGGCCGATGCAGAGGATTGTTTTGAGATCGCAAAGATATTACTCTCCACTTTGGGATTTCCGTTGTTTGATTCCGTAGCCCGGGAGATTGTGGCTACGGTTTCGGCCGATGTGTATAAGCTGAAAGGAAATGGAGTGGAAGCAGAAGGAAGTTTGATCGACGACGGTTTTGTGGTGTTTAAGGGTTCCCGGGTAAAGACGACAACAGTTCCTTCCTGTCATGATTATCTGATTCATATGCGGAATGAGTTGCTGGAAAGCGGGGTGCTGGTCATAGATGGAGATACTTACCGGTTTACGGAAGATTATGTGTTTTCGTCCCCGAGTACGGCAGGGGGGGGGATATTGGGCCGTTCCACGAATGGCTGGACAAAGTGGCGGAATGCTAACGGAAAGACGTTGGATGAGATGAAACGGCATATTAATTAAGACAGTTATATATCTATTTACACTTATAAACATGCATATAAATACCTGGCAATTATATAAACTTTGTTTTTTATTCTTTGTCTGAGGGAAATAAGATTTTGAAAATTATCCTTAAATTTGTCTGGTGTCACTTATTTTTCCTTTTAACTGAATGTTTGTATTAATCGTATTGTAAATGGATACACCAGAGGCAAAAACGAGAAAGAATTTGATTGATCCCGGGTTTAGAAAGGCTGGCTGGAATTTGGAAGATCTGACACAGGTCGTCCAGGAGTTTCCGATACCTTTCAAAACGGATACAAAGAAAATTCCGAATGTTACTTTATCCATATTACAAAGGATGTATGATAACCGTTATGTGAAATTTATTCAGTTTATTA
>URJC01000346.1 GCA_900548135.1 uncultured Odoribacter sp.
TATCTCTGGGGAAAACAATTGACGCCGGGTGAGCGTTATATGTCGCACAAAGCGGTGGTTGGTGTGTCTGATGACCCTGCCTACATTGACGAGGCATTTATGAACTACATTGATGACATCCGGATCCGTCCTTTGCGTTTACAAATACAATACAATTGTTTTTTTGATTTCGGTTGGGGTGTGGATAAAAACAAATTTGCACAGAGTGTAAAAAAAATCAACGATGAATTAGTTGTCAAACGGGGAGTAGAACCGTTGGCATCCTATGTTATTGATGACGGATGGGAGGACGGTGCAATGCCTGATTTTGACAAACCGGCGGGAGTTTGGAGCATCAATAAAAAATTTTCACCCGATTTTCAGGAAGAGCATTCATTGATGAAAAGTGTAGGTGCTTCTTTGGGGTTGTGGCTCAGTCCTGGTTGTTTTTTCGGTTCCAAACAACAGGTAAAAGTAATGCGGGAGAAAAACTACGAGGCTCTAACCCTTTCCATGTCGATGGCCGGACCGCAATATATGCAAAAACTTGAAAACAGAATCTTGGAACTGACTCGTCAGGGAGTAGGTTATTTTAAATATGACGGTCTTTTTGGCCATCAATATACCCGGGACTATGAGTTGAATGGTCGCGGAGTGCCCACCATGTCCCAACTGGACACCGAAGGATTCACGGCCAACGATGTACGTTTGAATAATCCGATGTACGATGAGTTGAAACTCTACTACCTGACTGCGGGTACCGAACGGCTGATACAAATCTTTAAACGTCAGCACGAAGTGAATCCCAATGTATTTACAGCCATTACCAATGGGGCATTTTTAAGTCCTTGGTGGTTGATGTATGTCGATGTGGTATGGCTCATCAATTGCGGTGATGCTGCTGGGGGTACTACCAGAAATGCTGAATTGACTTATCGTGATGGGGTCTATTTTGAAGTATTCCAAACTGAAAACACCAAATTTCCTATCAATTCTATTTTTAACCATGAACCTAAGAAAACCTCTACGGGAGAAGCGTGTGAAGTATTCAGAGATTACCTTTTCATGAGCTTGTCTCGCGGAGCAGGATTTGTGGAATTATACCTTAAAACAAAAGCTCTTTCGGAGTCTGATTGGGATATTCTGGCAGAAGGACTGAAATGGGTGCGAAAAGTTTTTCCTGCCTTCAGACGGGTAGTAATGGTTGGCGGGAATCCTCGTGAAAATGTACCTTATGGATATTCTGGTTGGACCGTTGGGCAAGGATATCTTTCCCTGCACAATCCTGGGGCAGAAATACGGGAAATTCGTGTGAAGCTTGACCGCAGTATTGGCATGCAGAAAAGCGACAAAGTGTATCGTCTTACTTCGCCTATTGCCGGTGATACGGATGGTCTTGTCGCTACTTACCGCTATGGCGATGAAATAGTATTGAAACTACAACCGAAAGAAATCAGGATATTGGAATTTGAATAATAGTGTTCCGTTTGTATTCCATCAAATAAACAAAGGGGCTGTCTAACAATAAAAAGTTAATGATTCAGTCTGGTGTGAGAAAAGCGGATGACGTATTTTATACTCCTAAAATTATCAATAAAGGTGAAAACCTCTTAAAATATCAGGTATTTTAACAAGTTGTAGTTGTGTTGAAGTGAAAAGTGCCAAAAAATATATATTATGAAAGGTTTACAAATAGATATTCGAGGAAAAAATAATGAATTGTGTCACCCCGAAAGGGCTGGTTTGTGTGTTTGTAGAGGCTGACAATATGGTTGTTCTTGGTGAAGACAAAGAAAACAGCGTTAAGTTGGATTGGGGTAAAATAGAGTTGGCTGTAGGAGACAAAGTGAAAATTACTGCTATTGAGGGTATGGAGTATGATACCATATATATGAGTAATATGACAGATGAAGATATGTTAGGATACTATAATCAACTTAAAAGATTTTTAACAAAAGAAGGTGTGTTGAAATGAGAGGATTCAGAATAAAATTCAGGTCAGAAGAAATTGTTGTTACCCCTGACTTCCGTTCATCAGTCATTATTTTTTACAATAGTTCGAACGGTTATGAACTATCGGTTGCCGGTAGCAAAGGCTTTGGAGATGACGCCCTGGATACTTTTTGGATAAAATCGGATATGCATATTGGAGAAAGTATTGAGATCGAAATTATAAATGCAGACGAGCAGGTTTGTTCGTTTCCGACTTGTGTAAAAAAATCAGATCCTAATCCACTAAAATTATCCGAAAAACAGAAGCAACAAATGCTTACTGAATATTTGAAAGATTTTTATCTTTTAGAAGCTCAGTTAAAGAAAAAAGGAGTTTTATAATATAGTTATGTAATATATGGCAGATATGACCGTATTAAGTATTAATGAATCATTATTTTATATCCCGTTCGATCATACTGGTGTAATTTCTGTTTGTAATAATAAATACGGGAATGAATTAGCATGTATTGTCTCAGATATTTCGGATGATAGAACTTCTTTGAATATAGGTGATTCAGTTTGCATAAAGAGGATTGTTTTTGAGGGTACTGAGTCGGTACATGAGTTTGTTATGCCTGATTTTTCTGATCAGAAAAAGGGACTTATGAATGATAGGGATTTATATGGAATGGAGATTTGTATTAAAAACAATACGATAGGCATGCCATTTATAGAGGGTGGTGCTGTAACTTTTGTTGTAACCATAAATCAGGGTCAAGTATTTGTTGATGCGGGTTCTATTACTGCCAATAATGTATTGTTAGATTATTATCATTCGGACCTAAATATGGGGGATGAAATTCGCATAAGTTTGAAGGACCTGGATTTTGTTTCATCTCCATTAAATGAAAGAAATTTTAACACAGTCTGAAATTTTGTGTAAATAACACCGGATTAAATACAATCTGTACCCGGTGTTGTTTACACAAAATTTTAGATGAAACAACGGTATACCTCCGGCATACCCTTTTGGGTTTCAGGATTTTTTTCGCCAGCCATTTCCGCACAGGTTCGTCATATATCTTGAGGCATGCATAGGCCAGCAATATATTTCCGAGGCATACGCCGATGGCTACCGGCCAGGTTTCTGCCAGGGTGAAAAACTGATGTTTGATGAGCCAGGCATAAAAAAGGTACATAACCGGATAATGGATGATATAGAGTGGGAAGGAAATGTCT
>URJC01000347.1 GCA_900548135.1 uncultured Odoribacter sp.
AGAATAATTTTTCTCCGAAAAAATGCCGTATTAATTCAATTGTTCCCTGATGATATTTGTTAGAAGCAACGGCTAAAGTTATTCCCTGGTCATTCAAGTGCGTTAAGAGTTCCGGGATACCCGGATAAGGTTGGGTCAGATCCGTTTTATGTAATTGATAATAGGCAATAAATGCTTTCCGTAGCTGATATATTAAATTTTTCTGACGTGCTTCTTCCGGTAAGGCACGTTCTATCAGTGTGGTGATACCGTTTCCTACGAAAAAACGATATTCGGCTAGTGAATGCTCGGGATAGCCAAATAATCGCAGGGCATGGTTGGTACTCATAGCCAGATCGTCAATCGTATTTAGTAATGTTCCGTCCAGGTCGAAGATGACTAGTTTTGTCATGATTGTTGTTTTAATTTTTGGTACATCCGTTCATAATTTGTCACTGGCAGGTGTAATTGTTTTCCGCTTTTTACGACATATCCGGTCAGGGTTTCTAATTCTGTGCGTTTTCCGTTTTTGAAATCAGTGTGCATGGAGGTTGTTGAATCGTAAGGCATTTTCCCTTGATCCGCAATATTTTTGTCAATGATGTCTTCTGGTAAAGGGATTCCTTTGGCTTGGGCTATGGCTTTCAGTTCCTGACCCAATTTGAAAAAATCGTCCAGATGAAACCGAAGGACTTCTCCAATGCTTTGATTATAATAGGAAGTAAGGGTAGCGCTTAGCGAGATGAAGAAAAATTTGCGCCAGATACGCAGAATAATATCTTCCGGATTATCGGCTTGAATACCTGCCGCTTGTAATAAATGCAGCAATTCCTGCTGACGTTTTTTGTCTCCTCCGGGACTGCCGAACCACAGCCATTCTTTTTCTGTAAAAATTGTTATCAGGCCTGGGGCAGAGAGACGAGCACCTATATAAACACATCCGTACCATATTTCCTGTTGGGGAAGTAGAGTTTGAAGACGTTCGGTGATGTCTGCTCCATTTAGTAAGGGGATAATAACGGTATGAGGGCCTATCAGGGCTGCTAATTGCCGGATGTTACTTTCCAGATCATAGCTTTTAGTTGTACAGAATAAGTAATCCACGGTACCGATTTCTTCCGGATGGTCGGTTATTTGCCGGGGATATACAATTTCTGAATGATGAAGGGTTTGAATTTTTAATCCTTGCCGTTGAATGGTTCGCATGTTTTCTCCTCTGGAAATAAAATAGATTTTAACATTTTCATCTTCTTTATAATACCCAGCCAGTTTCCCGCCATAATATCCTCCTACACCTCCTATTCCGGAGACTGCAATTTTGATGTTCATACCTGTACTTATTTTTATCAAAAATAAAGCTTTCGGTGGATATATCAAAGTAGATCATGGAAACCTTCCGCTGTTTTTTCGTTTTTAATTCATAAATCTAAATGGCAAAATGATGGATCCCATATTATTCTCTCCGTTTGAATTGAAAAGTGTAAAATTACGTAACCGGATTATAATGTCTCCGATGTGTCAGTATTCTGCTAGCGAAGGACTTGCTAATGATTGGTATCTGGCACGTTATGGCAGCCGCGCAGTGAGAGGTGCTGTTTTGATAGTGCAGGAAACCACTGCTGTGTGTCAGGAAGGACGTATTACCGGGCAGAAAGGAAGTATTTCACCGGATTGGGAGAGTGCCAGGGGGATTAAAACCCGGGCAAGGAGGCTGGCAAACGGTGGCTCCTTCGGCTATCCCTTATAGTGACCCAAGAGAGTAAAATGAACTACCCCAAGTAGTGACCCGGGCATAGAATAAGAAAAACCGGCTTTTTTAAAAAGCCGGTTTTTAAGGTTTACCAGGCAAACATAGGACGTGAATGCATCATTGCATTTACTTCTTTTTTAACCTGTGCTATTGTATTTTCATTGTCAGGATCAGACAGAATACGATCGATCATGTCTACGATAACTTTCATATCTTCTTCTTTCAATCCACGGGTGGTAATTGCCGGTGTTCCGACCCGTATACCGGAAGTCTGGAAAGGAGAGCGGCTGTCAAACGGAACCATATTTTTATTGATGGTAATATCTGCTTTTACCAGCGTGTTTTCAGCTTTTTTACCTGTTAATTCGGGGAATTTAGTACGCAGGTCAATCAGCATACAATGGTTATCAGTTCCTCCGGAAACTACTTTATAGCCTTTGTCTATGAATGCCTGAGCCATCACTTTGGCATTCTTCTGGACTTGTTTGGCGTAGTCGGTATAAGTATCAGAAAGCGCTTCTTCAAAAGCTACAGCCTTGGCTGCGATAACGTGTTCCAGCGGTCCGCCCTGTTGACCGGGGAATACAGCAAAATTGATGACTTGTGACATCATTTTGATTTCGCCTTTAGGGGTTGTCAGACCCCAGGGATTCGGAAAATCTTTAGGCAATAAAATCATACCTCCGCGTGGACCCCGAAGTGTTTTATGAGTAGTAGTGGTTACAATATGGCAATACTCAAATGGATTGTTTAATAAGCCTTTTGCAATTAATCCGGCAGGATGGGCCATGTCATACATCAATAAAGCACCTACTTTATCAGCGATTTCACGCATCCGTTTGTAGTCCCAGTCACGGGAATAGGCAGAAGCTCCGGCTATGATCATCTTCGGTTTGTGTGCTAAGGCCAGACTTTCCATCTCATCGTAGTCCACCAGGCCGGTATCTTCTTTCACATGATAGGCTATGGGGTGGTAATTGATTCCGGATAAATTCACTGGCGAACCGTGTGACAGGTGTCCTCCATGAGCCAGGTCAAGACCTAGGTAGGTGTCTCCAGGTTTCATGCAGGCAAAAAATACAGCTGCATTAGCCTGTGCTCCTGAATGAGGTTGTACATTGGCATATTCTGCTCCAAAAAGTTTACAGGCCCGGTCGATTGCCAATTGTTCGGTCTGGTCGACGATTTGGCATCCTCCATAATAACGGGCTCCCGGATAACCTTCGGCATATTTGTTGGTGAGACAGGAACCCATTGCTTCCATCACTTCATCGCTTACAAAGTTTTCTGAAGCGATCAATTCGATTCCTTCTTGTTGGCGCTGACACTCTTTTGCTATTAAATCAAATATTACAGTATCTCTTTTCATAATGAAGTAATTAAATATTCTGCTTCAAATTTAAAGTAAATCC
>URJC01000348.1 GCA_900548135.1 uncultured Odoribacter sp.
TGAATAGCTCCGGTCCCTTCCGCCCGTTCGCGGAAAATATATTCTTCCCCGGGCCGGGCATTCAACTTTACCGCTGCCATACCGGCCCCTTCCTGTCCCCGGTTGTGCTGCTTCTCCATCAGTAAATACAACTTGTTCAGTCCCCACAGACTATCCCCATATTTCTCCCGGTAATATGCCAGAGGTTTCAACAGCCTCACCATCGCTATCCCACATTCGTGCTTTATTGCATCACTCATAAAACTAAATATTGTCTATTATTCAAACTTTCTATTATCTCAAAAACAACAACTCCCGATATTTCGGCAATGTCCACATTTCATTGTCTACAATCAATTCCAATTTATCAATGTGAGCCCGGATCTGGTCAAAAGTAGAGGCAATCTGGTCATGATAAGCAATGGCCTTTTCCCGTTCATCCCCGATCTTGTTAACTACCTTCCGCCTTTCCACCATTTCTTCCACCTGCTTCTGTATGCAAGTCATATGACGGGCTATTTTCTCAATCAGTTCCAAATCCTGTTCAGCCAAAGCCATAGCCCTCCCTTTCGGGAAAATAGCCATAAACTGATGTACCTTATCCAACAACATACTTTGGTAACGGGAAGCCACCGGAAGAATGTGATTCATTGCCAGATCCCCCAATATACGTGCCTCAATTTGCACTTTTTTAGTATAAGTTTCCCATTTCACTTCAGCCCTGGCGTGCAACTCCACCTCGCTCAAAACTCCCATCTCTCCAAACATAGCTATATTTTCCTCTTGCAACAGACGATCGAAAATCAGGGGAACACTTGTCTCACAATCCAATCCCCGGCGTTGAGCCTCTGCTTTCCATTCGTTACTATAGCCGTTGCCTTCAAAACGAATCGGTTTACAAATAGTAATATATTGCTTCAATACGGAAAAGATAGCGTTTTCCTTAGTATATCCCTGGCTAATTAATTTATCTACAGCCTCTTTAAACTCCTTTAACTGCCAGGCAACTGCGGTATTCAAGCTGATCATAGCTTCTGCACAATTATCCGACGAACCAACAGCCCTGAACTCAAAACGGTTGCCCGTGAATGCAAAAGGAGAAGTGCGGTTACGGTCAGTGGTATCCCTGAACAATTCCGGAATATGGGTTATCCCATCCATCCGGAATCCGGCTTTTTTATCGAATAAGATGGCTTCATCTGTTTTACTCGTCTCAATCTTTTCCAAAATAGCAGACAACTGGGAACCCAGAAATACGGAAATAATAGCCGGAGGAGCCTCATTAGCTCCCAAACGATGGGTATTGGTTGCACTCATCACGGCAGCTTTCAATAATCCATTCCTTTTGTACACGGCCATCAAAGTATTCACTACAAAGGTTACAAACTGCAAATTCTCCATAGCAGTACGCCCGGGAGACAAGAGATTCACTCCGGTATCAGTTCCCAATGACCAGTTATTATGTTTCCCGGAACCGTTGATTCCCTTAAAAGGTTTTTCATGCAACAATACCCGGAAACAATGCCGACGGGCAACAATTTTCATGGTAGACATCAACAATTGATTATGATCATTTGCCAGATTTGTTTCCTCAAAAACAGGAGCCAATTCAAATTGATTGGGAGCTACTTCGTTGTGACGGGTTTTCACAGGAATCCCCAATTTCAGGCATTCCTGCTCCAAATCTTTCATAAAGGCAATCACCCGAGTCGGGATAGCACCGAAATAGTGATCATCCAATTGTTGGTTTTTAGCACTTTCATGTCCCATTAGTGTACGTCCGGTCAGCATCAAATCGGGACGCGCCGCCCAAAGGCTCTCGTCTACCAAAAAATATTCCTGCTCCCAACCCAGATAGGAATACACTCTTTTCACTTCCGGATTAAAATAACGGCATACTTCAACAGCCGCATGATTGATGGCATCCAAAGCCCTCAACAAAGGTGCTTTAAAATCCAATGCCTCACCTGTATAAGCAATGAAAATAGTCGGGATACACAAAGTCGTGTCAACGATAAAGGCCGGAGAAGTAGGATCCCAGGCACTGTATCCCCGGGCTTCAAAAGTATTCCGGATACCTCCGCTCGGAAAACTCGATGCATCCGGTTCCTGCTGAATCAGCAATTTACCTGTAAATTCCTCCAATACCCCTCCCTCCGGATTGTGTTCAACAAAAGCATCGTGTTTTTCAGCCGTTCCCCCTGTCAAGGGCTGAAACCAATGCGTGTAATGAGTTGCCCCCATATCCATAGCCCATTGTTTCATTCCTGCAGCTATGCAATCTGCCACCTCACGACTCAAGGAAGTACCATGCTGCATTGTATCCAGCAAACTTTCATAGCACTCTTTGGGTAAATATTTCTTCATTTTTGCCCGGTCAAATACCCGTTTTCCGAAATAATCCCCCGGACGTTCTGCCGGTATGGCTACCGATACCGCTTTTCTGCTGATGGCTTCTTCCACCATTTTAAATCTAAGTGTTGACATATCATAAGTATATTATAGGTTCATTCATTTACCGTTTACATATATTTCCTACAGGCATCTTTTTTCCTGTTATCCCAATGCCAGCAGTTTCGTACCACTATCAGCAGTTTTATTAATGTAATCTATAATCTTTTTCTGGTTTGTGGGGAGCTCCCCGACCGTTACATTTAACTGTGATAGTGCGATTTTCATAACGATAAGAATTTAAATTAGAATCATATATTCAGGTAAGCGCTTCCCGGCAGAAGGAAACTGGAAAGTATCTTTTGAAGCCCCGTTCAACCACATCCCGGCCATTGAAGAAACCGACCGAAACCGGCATTGTAGTTGCAATACTCTTAACTTCATCAGACAAAGATTAAAAATATAAAAAATAGATTTTACCAAATCAGGTATGATTTTACAGGGGGTATCCATCAATATATTGGCATATTTTCCATCCACCCCCCTATTTTTCACCCTAATCCGGTGCAAATATATAAAAATATTTATTTCTATTTCGATACCCCCCTAAAAAAACACAATAGCCTGACAAAAAAAGTATTTTTCTTCATTCCCCCTCCCAAATGAAAGACACTCCTGTAAAAAATAGCAAAAAAATAATTCACCCCTATGATTCGAAACCCCAAAAGCACATATGATACAAACGGTTGTAAAC
>URJC01000349.1 GCA_900548135.1 uncultured Odoribacter sp.
ACTGACACAGGCCAAACTTCAGTTTTTCGCCAATATTTCCCATGAGTTCCATACTCCGTTGACCTTAATTATTTCACAGATTGAAATTTTGCTTCAATCCGATAATCTTTCTCCGTTTTTGCGGACACATTTACAGAAAATATATAAAAAGACTTTCCAATTTAAAGAATTGATATTTGAATTACTGGACTTTAGAAAAATGGAATGCGGAAAACTACATTTACATGTATGCCAACTGGACCTCGTACCTTATTTAAATCAAATCTACCTAAACTTTACAGACCAGGCTCAAATACAAAACTTACATTTTGAGTTTCACACAGAAGCAGAGAACCTGATGTGCTGGTGTGATGGCCGGCAATTAAAAAAAGTGTTTTTTAACTTATTATCCAATGCATTCAAACACACTCCTGAAAATGGAACAGTCGAACTGATCATTCGTGAAAAAGAAACAAGTATCGAAATCAAAGTGATCGATACAGGAAAAGGTATCCCCCAGGAAGCTTTACCTTGCATTTTTGATCGTTTCTATCAGGTGAACAGTGCTGTAACTTCCCCGGGAAGTGGTATCGGATTGGCTTTATCCAAAGGGATAGTTGAATTGCATCATGGAAAAATAACTGTACAAAGTGCTTTGCAATATGGTACCATCTTTACAGTTATATTGCCCAAAGACAACTTGTTCAAAGACGATACCGATGTCACTTTTATCGATCCCGGGGCAGCCGATCATGACTTTATGTCCTCTCCCATTCCTGACAATATCCCCCCAAAACAAGAAAAAGAGCTTGAAATACAAGAAAACCCGGCAAATAAAGATTGTATATTGGTTGTAGAAGACAATGAAGAACTGCTACAGATCTTAACCTCTTTACTTTCCCCCCTATATCGGGTAACCATTGCCATGAATGGTAAAGAAGGATTGCAAAAAGCAATCGAAGAACATCCGGATCTGATCTTAAGCGACATCATGATGCCAGAAATGTCAGGACTTGAAATGTGTACCAAAATAAAGAACAATTTTGATTTATGCCATATCCCCGTTATTATGCTGACTGCATTAACCTCGGATAATAATAAAATGGAAGGATTATTGTGTGGTGCCGACGATTATATTGAGAAACCTTTCAACAACAAAATGTTATTGGGACATATTGCCAATCTGATACGTAACCGGAAACTGCTGAAACAGAAATTCGGAAAGGACATGACTTCCGGCTCCCCGGTAGAGACAAAACTACAGGCATTGGCTTTAAGCCCCATTGACGCTAAATTCTTATCGAAACTGGAAGAAACAGTGAAAGAACATTTGTCCGATCCGGACTTTGACGTCAACATGCTGGCCAAAGCGTTAATCATAAGCCGCAGTTCGCTCTACAACAAACTAAAAGCTTTAAGCTACATGACGCCCAATGAATTCATCCTGAATATTCGCTTGCAACAGGCTGCAAATTTATTGAGAAATAACCCGGAATTACAAATAACAGAAATCGCCTACCAGACAGGGTTCAGTTCTTTACGCTATTTCAGGCACTGCTTCAAAGCCTGTTTCAATCAAACCCCGCAAGAGTACAGGAACAGTTAGACAGATGTTATTCACGTCATCCTCCGGTTCTATCTGTATGAAGGCTACGCCCACATACAGCTATTCCTCATTAAAGCTTATTTACAAGTTTTTTACCGAAATAATTACCGGCAGCATGTGCTATTGCTTTCACCTTAAATGACGGCACAGCCCCCTGAGGCTAAACGACAATTTCTTCTGATTTCTTCAAGTCTATTTGATAAACACCTTCTTGCAAACGGACAACCTTGTACTCTCTTTCTCCGTTAAAGACCGGTTCAGGAATATCCGTTACCAAAACACAGGGTTCGCCTGCCAGGTTTCTGATGGAGATGAATTCCGTCTTTCCTGCTTTTCTGCTTGCCGTAACCAGAAAAACCCTCAGCCCTCATATCCCGGAAAGCAAGGTCTGTCCAGGCATCAGGAATAGCCGGGAAAACACGCAATTTTCCCCATAAAAGAGAATTCGTACCAATATTCGGGCAAAGTTTTCCATACCATATCCTGTCGTTGTATAAAGGCAGGCCAGTCTATTTCCGATTTCACCCTGACAACCTTTTCCGCAGACAATTGCCCGGTAATCTAAAAGCAGAGGCCAAATAGGAACATTCCTCTTACCCTATTTCTCATGACGATTCCATTTACTTACTCAACTCTCTTTCAAACAATATTTTTCCTTCCGCATCCACCACTTTCACCTTTATGTTTCCATCCGACATATCCAAACGGGCAGCACATACAGCTCCCTGTTCCAGTACAGGAAACCGATTGCCAGCCTCATGCTTTTCGTGATAAAAGAAACGGTGGGTATGCCCGGAAACCACCAAATCCACACCGGCCTTGTTCAGGACAGGCAAAAACTTATCACAGGCATCCTGCCATCCATACCACATTTTTTCCTCCTGCCACTGTTTATCCATGACCAGGGGAAAATGTGAAACGACAATTTTATATTTCGCTTTCCTGAACTCCTTACTCTTTACCAACTGCTTCAACCATTCGGCTTGTTCCGTCCGATAAGCATCGAAATCTGTCAAGCCGGCATACACCGGATGACTTCCGGCTTTATCTTCCCCGCTATCAAGCATAATCACCATAATGTCACCCAATGAATAAGAACCATAAATTTTGCCATTCCGTTTAGGGAAAAAAGAGGGAAAAACACGGGCCATATCCCCCCGCGTCTCATGATTACCACGCACCAGTTCAAAGGGAACAGCCGAAGCAAACATCTCCACACTAACATCGACAAATGAGGTAAAAGGATGTTCTCCCCCCTGTTTCATATAGTTCATCATATCCCCCGCATAAAAGAAGGCTGTACAGGTCTTATAGTCACACAGTTTCAATAACTTCTTCAGCAAATCAGGCCTGCTGTGCATATCACTTGTGATAAAGATGGCCCCCCCTTTCTGTCCGGGATCGACGGTACGAAAAGTATAC
The DNA here is from genome assembly GCA_900548135.1 of uncultured Odoribacter sp. Taxonomy (GTDB): domain Bacteria; phylum Bacteroidota; class Bacteroidia; order Bacteroidales; family Marinifilaceae; genus Odoribacter. The sequence goes on from URJC01000349.1 coordinate 3,008, forward strand.
CAGGGGGATACCGTACTGTCACCGAATGTCACCCGATAAGGCTGGAAGGATTTCATCTCCCGGGCATGGATACGATACTGATAGGCCGTATTAGGC
>URJC01000350.1 GCA_900548135.1 uncultured Odoribacter sp.
TGGCAGCAGCCGAAGCATTCCGGGAAGATACCGTTATGGCTGAGCTGGATATTTCAGGATTACAGGAGTTTCGGAAGCGTTTTCCGGTATTGTCTGACCGGGATATTTTTCATTTGGGTACAGGGCATTAACGAGGAAAATACATTATAGGATGATGGGATTGCCTGGTGTTCAGAATAGTTTAAAATAAATTTGGCTCTCTCTGGGGCTTGCATTATCTTTGCATACGTTTGTAAAAATCAATTTGTAAAAATCTATGAAATATTTATTATTCACATTTATCGGTATCGTAATGGTATTTAGTTCAAATGCTCAGGATAAAGTGCTGACTATGGAAGAAGCTGTGCTGGGTTATAATCTTTACCCTAAAAACCTTTACCTCCAATGGCAGGGCGGACAGAATGTCCTGACTTCCCTGGAAGATGGCGTGAAGTTGGTAGGAGAGACTGCGGGTAAAGGAGAGAAAAAGGTGATTATGACAGTGGAGGAGTTAAATCGGATACTGGGAGCTGAGTTGAAAGGATGGCCTCAATACAGTTGGAAAGATGGAAAGACGCTTGTCATTATGCGTCAGGGAAAGATGTCAGAGATTGACGTAGATAAAAAAGCCCTGGGAAATACTTATATTATTCCTAAAGGAGCACAGAATATAACTTCCAATGGTAAGGATCTGGTGGCTTATACGAAGGCAAATAATCTGTATTTTGTTGATGCTAATAACAATGAGTTTGCAGTGACAGGAGATGGAGATCCGAACATTGTGAACGGACAGACGGTGAGCCGGAATGAATTTGGAATTAACGGAGGAATTTTTTGGTCGCCGGATGGTAAGTTATTGGCTTTTTACCGGAAAGATGAAAGTCAGGTGGGGACTTTTCCTTTGCTTGATATCAATAGCCGGACAGGAAGTTTGCGGGAAATAAAATATCCGATGGCAGGGATGAAATCCGAACAAATCAGTCTGGGGATATATGATGTCGCTTCCGGTAAGACTGTATTTCTGGATGTAGATGATTTTGGCCGTGAACAATACCTTACTAATATTGCTTGGGGACCTGAATCGGACTATGTATATGTACAGGTATTAAACCGGGCACAAAAACATATGCGTTTGAACCAATATCGTGCAAAAACCGGTGAATTTGTCAAGACCTTACTGGAAGAACAAAATGAAAAGTATATTGAGCCTCTGACTCCGGTTGTATTCCTGAAAAATGATCCTTCAAAATTGATATACCGCACGAATAACCGGGATGGGTATTTTAATTTATATTTAGTTGATGTTCATAGTGGTAAAGTGGTAAAACGGATTACTGATGTTGCGGCTGATGTGGAAATGATAGGACAGGATGATAAATACATTTATTATACTTCTGCAGAAGTGAGCCCTGTGGAGAATCATTTGTTTCGGGTGGATTTGAAATCCGGTAGGAAGACACGCTTGACTCAGGCAGAAGGGTGGCATAAAGTGACTATGAGCAGTGATATGAATTATTTCGTTGATAACTATAGCAGTTTGAAAGTGCCTCGTGTCATCAATCTGGTCCGGAACGATGGAAAAGTAGTAAAGGAGTTGCTGAAAGCTGAAGATCCTACGAGAGATTATCATTTTGGGGAAATTACGTTGGGGACTGTTAAGACTGCTGACGGTAAATTCGATAATTACTACCGTTTGATCAAGCCGATGAATTTTGACCCTTCTAAGAAATATCCGGTCATTGTATATGTTTATGGAGGTCCACATTCGCAAATGGTAAAGAATACATGGCAGGCAGAATTACGTCGTTGGGAAATGTATATGGCGCAGCATGGCTATGTGGTGTTTGTGATGGATAACCGGGGGACTTCTAACCGGGGAGCTGAATTCGAAAAAGCGATACATGGTCAATGCGGACAGGCTGAAATGGCTGATCAGATGGAAGGAATCAAATTCCTGAAGTCATTGCCGTATGTGGATGCAGACCGTATTGGAGTGCATGGCTGGAGTTACGGTGGCTTTATGACGATCTCACTCATCACTAATCATCCGGAAGTGTTTAAAGTGGCTGTTGCCGGAGGCCCTGTTATTGACTGGAAATGGTATGAGGTAATGTATGGTGAACGCTATATGGATTCTCCCCATACTAATCCTGAGGGATACGCTAAGGTTAGCCTGGTCAACAAAGCTAAGGATTTGAAAGGAAAGTTGTTGATATGTCAGGGGGCTATTGACAATACAGTTGTATGGGAACATAGCCTGAGTTTTATCCGGGAATGTATCAAAAATAATGTACAGGTTGATTATTTTCCTTATCCCTGCGCAGAACATAATGTGATGGGGAAAGACCGGATTCATTTAATGCAGAAAGTGACTGATTATTTTGAAGATTATTTGAAATAAGAAGATCTGATGGGTTTTAATACGGAATCGGAATTTAGGATTTTGGTTCCGTATTTTTTTGAAGTATTTATCTTTGAGCAAAATATAAAGGAATATAGGTTATGCGTATCGACATATTAAGCGTGGTTCCTGAATTGCTGGTGAGCCCTTTGAATCATTCCATTATTAAACGGGCACAGGATAAAGGGATTGTAGAGATTCACATTCATAACATCCGGGACTGGTCGAAAGATAAATTCCGTAAAGTAGACGATTATCCTTTTGGGGGAGAAGCAGGATTGGTGATGATGATCCAGCCGGTGTTTGATTGTATCCGTGAATTGACCTCCCAACGGCATTATGATGAAATCATTTATACGGCTCCCGATGCTCCCGTGTTCAATCAGAGAATGGCCAATGAATTGTCGTTGAAAGAAAATATCATGATTTTGTGTGGACATTATAAGGGGATAGATCAACGGGTACGTGATAATCTGGTCACCCGGGAGATCTCAGTGGGAGATTATGTGCTGACAGGAGGGGAATTACCGGCTTGCATTATGACAGATGCTATTGTGAGGCTGATTCCAGGAGCAATGAATGACGAGAGTTCTGCTTTAAGCGATTCTTTTCAGGATAATTTATTAGCCCCTCCGGTGTATACCCGTCCGGCAGAATTTAATGGGTGGAAAGTGCCTGATATCCTTTTGTCCGGTAATCACGCCAAAATCCGGGACTGGC
>URJC01000351.1 GCA_900548135.1 uncultured Odoribacter sp.
CATTTCAACAATTATTTGATCATTATCATGTCGGATGGCTGACTAATGTGATGGGAGTGTTGGCTGCTTTTGGTGCGTTGGCAGGAGTGATGTCCTGGATTTCAGGCCCCAGCCGGGGATTGTTATGGACAGCAAAAGACGGAGAATTACCTGATTTCCTGAAAAAAACCAATAAGAATGGAGTACAAACCCATATTCTTTTCATTCAGGGAGGAATAGTGACGGTATTATCTTCTTTATATATTATTATGGATGATGTCAGTGTGGCTTTCTTTTTATTAAGTGCTTTGACAATTGGATTGTATCTTGTGATGTATATGATGATGTATGCATCTGGAATTCGGTTGAGATACACCCAACCGGATTTGAAACGGGATTATAAAATACCCGGTGGAAAAGCAGGTATGTGGCTGATTGCCGGAATCGGTTTTTTAGCTGTTGTTTTTTCTTTTATCGTTACCTTTTTTCCACCTTCACAATTACCGGTCGGAAGTCCTGCTTTTTATACCGGTTTGGTAGTTGTCGGCACTGTAGTATTCATTGCTATACCGCTAATCATTAGTACAGTAATGGATCGGAAACGGAAAAATGAATCAAAGAATCTGTCCCTTTGATTTAAAAAATAATCTTTTACATTTGGGACTATCTGAGTTAAACTGGGGATAAGCTGAGAGATTTGTTGACGATTTGAAAATAAAATAATGTACTCTAAAGGTGGAATTTACACATTTTTGGGGGTGGGACACTATCAAAAAAAAAGCAGCTACATTTCTGTAACTGCTTGTTTTTGTGTGATTCAGGCGGGATTCGAACCCACGACCTACGGCTTAGAAGGCCGTTGCTCTATCCAGCTGAGCTACTGAACCGACACTTTTACGGTTTGGCGGTGCAAATATACGCTATATTTCTTACTTTCCAAAGAAATTGAATGAATTTTGATGATTGGATTCAATATTGTCCTAAATAAATTTTAGGAGCTCGCGAAGATTCAGAATGCCGGCATTCTGCAAAATCAGTAGTTATTTAATCCCTCTTATTCCCCAATTACTACCCGGACTACCCCGGAAAAGGTTTTGGTATGAGTTATATTTATGAACCGACTTATAAAACAAATGGGTTTCCTTTCTGGCAGGAAAGTGTCAGAGGCTGGAGAGCAGAATATGCCACGGATAATTACATTTATATACTATTAAACGGAACAAAGGATTTGAGACCCGTATCGAAAAACTTTCTGTATTCGATTGGCAGGGGCAGTCTATAAGACAATATGATTTAGGAGTTAATATTATGGGCATTATAATCGATGAAAGTTCAAAGGCAGGTTATGTCGTTTATCGGGATGATGAGTATGAATATCAGGAATTTTAATTTATGATCAGCAACATTGTTCTGCAAGATCCTATTGTTTTTTATGGGTATATTATAGAAGTTCAGCAGATATCTTCTAAAAAATGTGCTTTGGTGTGTTCGGCACGAGGATCGGTCAAATCTGAAAAGAAAGCAAAGGACTAGTTATACTTTTTTATAGACAAAGGTTATGGATTTAGTCCATTACGCAAAATTTAGATGCCTTTACCTTAGAGCGGAGTCCGTATTGTTTGGTGACTTATATGAATTATTGTATATTTGACTATTATACGGCTTATTGGGAGTGTTGGGAGCAGGAAATTGACCGGATGGATAGCTTTGCACGGGGTTACCCGTCCGTTGGCTATAGTCGGAGTGGAATTTCCTTTATTTGGGTATCGGTACTGGATTGTGGTGACAAATATGGCTTATCCGTTGCAGACAAATCCGGGTGTTGTGACATATTATACGGATCGGTCTTATCCGGAAGTGATACGTTGGGTGCAGCAAAAAATCGATGAATATTGGGATCAGGAAAAATAACGTTTGCTTAAAATGAATGTTGATGAGTCAAATAGAACCCGGGAGGGTATGAAATAGAAGTTTAATATTGATAAATAGAGAATTATGATGATTCGGAATGTTTTTTTTATGATGTGTTTGCTTTTTACCGTACCGGTGATGGCACAGGAGTGGGCACCGTCGGCTTGGCCGGTGTTGAAACATTATGATCAGGACCATTTGTTACAGGTGGCATTACCGTTGGGGGGCATAGGTACAGGCACGGTTTCGCTCGGAGGAAGGGGAGAACTGAGAGATTGGGAATTGATGAATGTACCGGCAAAGAAATTCAGTACGGTGATGACCGGGAATAATGCTCCTTTTTTTGCCATTTATGCGAAACCCCGGGAAGGAAAAGCTACGACAACCTTACTGGCAGGGCCGTTGTATACACATGAATACCTGCATTATGAAGGTAGGCCTGTGAATCATCACGGATTACCCCGGTTTGCCAATGCTTCTTTTGATGCGGCTTATCCGTTGGGACAGGTGCATCTGTGGGATGAGCAATTACCGGTAAAGGTGACTGTCAAGGGGTTTAATCCTTTGGTTCCGGGGGATGCCGATGCCAGCGGACTGCCTATAGCCGTACTGGCTTACGAGGTGACCAATCCTACTCATCAGTCTGTGGAAGTGGCAGTCTGTGGCTCGCTCCGTAATTTTATCGGAGTGGACGGAAGTAAATTTCATTTTAATTGGAAAGGGGACATGGTGCCGTATGGGGAAAAGAAAAATAAGAACGAATTCAGAAATAGTAGCGGGCTCTCGGGTATCTATTTATTCTCGGAGGGGGTAGACAAAAATGATCCGGCTTGGGGAACGATGGCTTTGACAACTCAGGCAGAACAAGGGGTTTCTTACCGGACCTCGTCGGTACCGGATGTGTGGAGCAATGCCATACTGGATTTTTGGGATGATTTCAGTGAAGATGGCCGTCTCACCCCGAAAAAACAGCAAGCAGATCAGAATCCGATGGCTTCGCTGGCTGTCCGGAAGACAATTGCTCCCGGTGAAACAAAGGTATTCACCTTTTTTCTGACCTGGAGTTTTCCGAACCGGAAGGCTTGGGCAGATACCATTGTCGGAAATTATTATAGCCGGAAATATCCGGATGCCTGGAAAGCTGCTGAGATGATTGTGCCCCGGATTCCGGCTTTGGAAAAG
>URJC01000352.1 GCA_900548135.1 uncultured Odoribacter sp.
CAATGTAAAAATACGGGTACCAGCATCAATATGACAAATCATATCCGTCAGCACCTGATCCTCTATTCCTAAACTGGAAGCCAGGGCAATTTCCCCTTTGTATTCATTTAGGAAATAAGCTAAAACTTCTTCCGGTTGTTTAGTACGGAAACGTTCATTCAGTTGAGCAGCTATTTCTTTCATATTCTTTGATTAACTAAATACCCCCGCCAGATATTTCTGGGTCAACTCTTTCTGAGGATGGTTAAAAATCTGTTCTGCAGGCCCGGCTTCGATAATTTCACCCATATACATAAAAATCACATAATCTGCTATCCTCAATGCCTGACGTAAAGTATGCGTTACCAACACAATCGCATATTCTTCCTTCAATTTTAAAAACAAATCCTCTATCGTTTTACTCGAGATAGGGTCAAGTGCCGAAGTGGCTTCATCAGCCAATATAAACTGAGGTTCAACAGCTAATCCACGGGCCAGACACAAACGCTGCTGTTGTCCGATAGACATACGCCCCGCAGGCGAATGCAGGCGTTCCTTGACTTCTTCCCATAATCCAACAGCCTTCAAGTAATGCCGGACAACCATATTCAATTTTTTACGGTTACGCAAACCATGAATGCGGCAACCATAAGCAATATTATCGTAAATGGACATGGGAAGCGGACAAGGACGTTGTGACAACAACCCCATTTTCCGACGGATATGGGTAATTTCCACCCCAGGGGCATACAATTCTTCACCGTCTACCAACACTTTTCCACAGATCTTCACATCCTCATTATTATCCAGCAACCGGTTCAGGCTTTTCAGCAAAGTTGACTTTCCACAACCGGAAGGACCAATGATACAAGTAATCTTCCGGTCCGGAATCTCTGTAGACACATTTTTCAAGATATGATTTCCCTGAATTGTCACATTCAAGTTCTCCACCACAATATTCGACCTTCTGGAATCGTCGGTACAAAATTTCTGATTCGGACGGAAGAAACCTTTCTTCAACTCCGTTTCATTCAAATCGGACATATACCATTTGATCTTCTTGCTTAAAAAAGGAATATTCATAATCACTCTAGTTACAGCATTACAATGTACAGTTGTTCAAAATCCGTTTCTCAACTAATCTTATTCCGGGAAAAACGGTTGGTTATGATTCGCCCCAATATACTCAGAATCAAAACAATCACCGTAAGCATCAGTGCGGCCGCATAAGCTCTCTCCTGCACTTCCGGTATCGGGCTGCTCAACTGGAAAAATACCGCCAACGGCAAAGTGGCAGCAGTTGCCCCAGGGAAGTCGGTATACTATCGGTATAACCGGCAGTGAACAACACGGCAGCAGCATCCCCGATAGCACGTCCGATAGATAAAAGTGTTGCCGTTGCAATTCCCGGAGCAATCTGCCGGACAACCACCTTTATGGTCTCATAACGGGTGGCTCCCAAAGAATAGGATGCATTCAACATATCCTGAGGCAACTCCCGGGCAATTTCATCCATAGAGCGTATAAAAATCGGAATAATCAGCAAAGTAATAACAATGATACCTCCTCCCAGAGAAGTTTTCAATCCCAAATAAATCATAATGGTAAAAGCAAAAGCTCCATATACGATAGAAGGAATACCAAACAAAACATCATAAGCCAAGCGTGCCAGAGTGGCCCGCTTTGAATTTTTTTTCAAATAAACATTCAGATAAAAAACCACCGGTATACTCACAGCAAGCCCCAACACTGTAGACGCGCCTACAATATACAATGACCCGACAATGGCGTTTAATAAACCACCTTCTTTACCAATGTAAAATCCTCCTCCGGGCAAAGAAGATATCATTTCCCAACTCATAGCCGGCCACCCGTTCTTTACAATAGTAAATAAAATACTGCCGACGAATAAAAAAACCAGCAAAGTAGTCACCAGCATGACCCCTTTCATGGCCTTTTCCTCTATAAATTTTATTTTCATATCAAACTTTGTTCTATTTTACGCAAAATCAAACGGGAAGCAATATTAAACACCAATACCACCACAAACAGGATCAAAGCAGCCAACATCAATGCTGATTCGTACAATGGTAAAGACAGCATTTCCCCATAATTATTAGCAATCAGGGCAGGTAAAGGATAACAACCGTCAAACAAAGAAGCAGGCAACTGTACAATATTCCCGCATACCATCAATACAGCAATGGTCTCTCCCATTGCCCTCGAAACAGACAATGTCACTGAGGCCACAATACCCGGAAATGTCTTTTTCAACAAAACATATTTAGTAGTCTGCCAACGGGTTGCACCCAACGACAAAGAGGCGTCCCGATATTCCTGAGGAACAGACGAAAACAACTCCACAAACAAACTGATCAGCAAAGGCAATATCATAATCCCCAGCACAATACCTGCTGTAAGCGTCGAATACCCCGTAGAATACTCAACAAAATGAGGTGCTAACCGATCAGAAATCCAAGGAACAACAACCAGAATTCCCCATACCCCATATACGACTGAAGGTAAGCCAGCCAGAATATCCAAAGCCGGAAAGACCACTTTTTTAACCCATAAACGAGAGTTCTCTGTCAGGAAAATAGCTGTAAACAATGATACCGGCAAAGTCCAGATAATAGCAATTGCTGTTACCCACAACGTTCCCATAATGAAAGGCAAAAAACCAAAATCCCCCCGCATAGGCTTCCATTTGGAGGTAAACAATAAATCCCACAAAGACTTCTCATGCAGGATAGGCAACGATTTTACCACCAGTCCGAGACCGATCAATAGCAATAGCAACACAGAAACCATAGTAAAAGTAAACATCACCGATCCCGCCATCCGATCTTTCAGCAAGCGAATCCAGGAAGTTTTCTGTGCTATCTTATATGTCTTGTCTGTTGTCATTTCTGTTGGAGTTTGGATAATTCTTCTTCCAATACCTCTGTAGCCAATCCGATATAACCCACTTCAGGTGCGTATGCCTGTCCGTCGGTAAGGATAAACTCCAGGAAAGCCAATACTTCCGGCTTTTCCGGTATACCATTAGACACTAAAAATAAATTTCTGGCTGGCGGACTCGGCTATTTTCC
>URJC01000353.1 GCA_900548135.1 uncultured Odoribacter sp.
CTGAAGTCCGGGAAGTTGTATCATACATCAGAGAATCCCCTGTCAAAAGGTCGTCTCCCGTTATCTCCATCCCCACGATAGCCGGAGCCACCGTATCGTCTTCATTGCAGGCCACCCAGGAAATAGCTACCCACAGTAATAATAGTATTGATATATTTTTCATATATTTCAGTTATTCGGGACATTAATTACTTTTTCGTCACAGAACCATTCACAATGGTCAATTCTTTACCACTCGGATCAGTCACAGTCAAATGAGGATACTTTTCCTTATTGGTAAATTCTTCCACTAACTGTAATCTCATCGTAGCATGATAACTATCGTTAATCTGAATGGTTTTCAAACAGATCAAACGATTCACAGCTTTTACAAACTCTTCCAATTTTGGAGGTCCTTGCGCTGCCCCGATTGTTCCACCCGTAGGCTGCCCTGTACCACCGATCAACAAGGTCTCTATAGTCGGGAACAATTCCAGTTCATCCAGCAACAACGGTTTCTTACGTACTTCAAACTTCAAAGAACACTGTTCCACAAAAGTAGCATAGGAATAAGTCTTATTAACTGAATATCCTAAACCGGAAATATCTCCGAACACTTCTCCAAGCTTAGAATTATTATCTGGTCCATTTTTCGGACGGAATACATAGGTATCATTCGGATCTTTAGTCGTTAGTGTTTGAGCCTTAGGCCCCAACCACTCGTCTTCACCCGTCCGTTTGATATAAACAGACAAAGCGACAGTTCCACCTGGCAACAATGTCAAATATCCCTGTTCTTCAGCAGCTTCGAAAGTAAACGTATAGTCACCTCCGCCATAACCGGTAAAAGACACCCGGATAGAATCAATATCCGGCTCAGTATTCTTCCATTGAATCTCTGTCGAGTAAGCATATACCGTTGTCGTAATGTCATGTCCTAACCCATCCTGTTCCCCGGCATGATCCAAAATCTGAATTGCAGGCATTTCAGGAGCTTTTTTATCAGTTGTGAAAGAATATTCCACTGTATCCGAACGCATTCCGGCAAGATTTTCCGAATAATAACGCAAGATATAAGAGGTATTATATCCCAGATCGGTAAACTCCGCATTTACCGACTCTTCTTTTGTACGCACGACAGAAGCATACAATGTCGCATCCGTATTATACAACTCAAAAGTCGTTTTGGCAAATGACCGGCTCTTATTAGCCTCCCATTTCAGATAGATTCCATTCTCTATGACGCTAGTCACCATATTTTGCACCACTTCCACCGGTTCAGTCCTCCAATCCGGCACATGTAATTGTATACTATCCGTGACTGTTTTACCGTCAATACTACAGGAAGTAACCTTAAAATTATAATCTTTCATTTCCAGATCCAACCACAATGAATCTTCAAACCGGGTCAGTTTCTTATACTCTATCTCATTTTCGGTATTCATCCAGCTGACATCAATCATGGTTAATTGATCTGTTTTCTCAGGTAAGTCCCAACGTAACAATGCATACCCATATCCACTTTCTCCGGTCAAATTCGAAATAGGACAAAAATCTTGTCCTTCGGAGTACAGCCATCCGTTTTTCCCCTCCTTATCGCAGCCGGCTAGTAATACGGTTACCATCCATACCACTACAAGTATTGATTTTTGAAATATTCCTTTCATAGCCATACTTTATTATTTAATAAACCAATTGTTCTCATTCTTTAAAACTGCCTTGTAACGTTCCACCTCTCCCTCATCAAATTTATCGGCAACACGGTCAGCGACAAATTCAGTATCCCCCATATTCCGGCCCATACGTACCAGCGTAAACCAGCGTTGTCCTTCATAAGCCAATTCCCGGGCAACTTCATCTGCTATTTGACCTGACATAGCCCTCAAAGAATCAGCCCCTGTCACACATTCATCAAAAATGTCCAAAGGCTCCAGGCTCTCCAGGCTAACACGTCCACGTACTCCCTTACAACCGGAAGAAAAAGTGGTATACAAATTAGTAAACGGTTCCAACCAGCTTCCACTCTTATAATAATCGTTAGCAATTCCTTCATTCAAAACTGCTAAAGAAGCATCATAATTTCCTAAGAATGCCAAAGCTTCTGCCAGCATTAAATTGACACCTCCCCCCCGGTAAATGTGTACATAAGCGTCACTAAAAAATTCACTAGCAGACACCTTTAAACTATACTTAGTAACAAGATAATCCGATCCGCTTTGCATATAGGTTGTTCCATTCCCCCGGTAGGTATCTCCCATACGGTAACCAGACGAAGCATTCATACGCTCATTCTCAAAATAGTCAATTGCTTTTTGCGTCGGTGCAAAATAATATACATTCGGGGCTTCATTCGAGAAATAGTATTTCAACTGCTGTTCCTGACGATGATAAGCATCGAAAGTAATAACGGAGATCAATTCAAACTGACTGGTTGAATTGGCTTCCACAGTAAAAATATCCGACCAGGAAGTATTTCCGTAATGCGACAAATTACGATATACATCCTTATCCGGAGAAAGTGCTTTCAACAGATAATCTACAGCTTCCTGATACTTTCCTGCCCACAACGCCAATTCGCCATACAAAGCATCTGCCGACATATTCCGGCATAGCAAGGTTGAATTTGTATTTCCTAATACAGCAGTCCAATCCAGTGTCTGGAATGCGTCTATGCCATCTTCTCCTCCTTTCATGTAAGTTTGTAAATAAGCAGGCAACTCATCTAATGACAAAGTATACATTCCTTCCTCATTATCAGAGCCAACCGGAGTTGTATAAAATTTAGCTTCTCCGAAAAGTTTACCCGAAGTCATCAGACACCAGGTCTTAAAACAAATGGCCTGTGAAATCATTCCTTTATAAACATTCTCCGGAATATCTCCCGGTACTTCCTGATTGTACTTGATAACCCGGGTCAAAAAGTCATTACAATTAATCACTACATCGTAGTACTCTTTCGCATTGCTAACTTCAGAGTCAGGATTAGCCTCATAACGATAAATACGCCAATAATCTTCAGTTGCATTCTGAGTTGGTTTTAACAAATCCCCTTTCAGGCCGGAAAGAATAATTGTCTTTTCAGCTGTTTTG
>URJC01000354.1 GCA_900548135.1 uncultured Odoribacter sp.
CCCCCGTCAAGCTGATGTCATCATCGTTGCAGGAACTATTGTACACAAAATGGCACCGGTATTACGCCGATTATATGATCAAATGGCAGAGCCCAAATACGTAATTGCCATGGGGGGATGTGCCATCTCAGGCGGACCTTTTAAAAACTCCTACCACGTTGTAAAAGGAGTAAATCAAATCCTTCCGGTCGATGTATATGTACCGGGATGTCCCCCCCGGCCCGAATCATTGCTTTATGGCATGATGCAACTACAGCGCAAAATCAAAGTGGAAAAATTCCTGGGAGGAATCAATAAGCAAGAAAGCAAATACGAAGAGGACTGTAGCCCAAACCATGATAAATAATATGAAAGAAAAAATATTAAGTATCGCTCCCGGAGCAACCATTGAAGAAAAAAACGGACAATTGTTCGTCACCGTGCCCAAGGCTTCTTTCCATGATCTGGCTTTACATTTACGTCATGATCCGGATATGTCATTCGATTTCTTAGTATGTATGACCGGTATGGATTGGGGAGAAACTCTGGGTGTTATGTATCATTTGCGTTCTACCCGATTGGGGCACGACATTGCCTTACGCACAGAAACCGACAACCGGGAAACACCGGAATTATCCAGTGTTTCCGATATTTGGGCTACAGCCAATCTCAATGAACGTGAAGTCTTTGATTTCTTTGGTATACGGTTTATTAATCATCCGGACATGCGGCGTCTGTTTTTGCGTAACGACTGGGTTGGTTATCCCTTCCGCAAAGATTATAATCCCGACGATACAATCAACCCGGTGCGCCTAGACAGCGAAAGTAGTCCAGATGCAACTTCTACACTGGAATTAAACGCTTCCGGAAAAGTGGAAGAAAAAGAAAATGTGATTTTCGAAGACGATGAATATGTAGTTAATATCGGCCCGCAACACCCGGCAACTCACGGAGTACTCCGATTCCGCGTTTCACTGGAAGGTGAAATCGTAAAGAAAGTTGATGTCAACTGCGGGTACATTCACCGGGGCATAGAAAAACTCTGTGAAAACCTCAGCTATCCGCAGACATTGGCGCTCACAGACCGGCTGGATTATTTGTCAGCACACATGAACCGGCATGCCTTGTGTATGTGCATTGAAGAAGCCATGGGGTTGGAAATTCCAGCACGGGCCCAATACATCCGTACCATTATGGATGAACTCACCCGCCTCAGTTCCCATCTGCTATTCTGGTCCACTTTTTGTATGGATCTGGGGGCACTGACAGCCTTCTTCTACGGATTCCGTGACCGGGAAAAAATCCTCGATATGTTTGAAGAGACCTGTGGAGGACGGCTCATTCAAAATTACAATTGCATTGGTGGGGTTATGGCAGATATCCATCCCAACTTAATTCAGCGGATAAAAGACTTTATCAAATATCTGCCTCCTATGTTAAAAGAATATCATGGTGTTTTTACCGGTAATATCATTGCACAACAACGAATGAAAGATATCGGTATCCTTTCACTCGAAGATGCCATTTCTTATGGTGTCACAGGTCCTTCCGGCCGGGCATCCGGTTGGAAATGCGATGTCCGTAAATTACATCCATATGCCGTATACGACAAAGTAGAGTTCAGGGAAATAACTTATAATAAAGGAGATACCTTCAACCGCTACATGGTACGTATGGAAGAAATCGTCGAATCCCTTCATATCCTGGAACAATTAATCGATAATATCCCGGAAGGAGATTATGCTGTAAAAACCAAACCTGTAATCAAACTACCGGAAGGTCAATTCTACAAAAGTGTAGAAGCTGCCCGGGGTGAATTCGGAGTATATATTGAAAGTCATGGCGATAAATCTCCTTATCGTGTAAAATTCCGGTCTCCGGGACTTCCGTTAGTCTCAGTGGTTGATCTGCTCGCCAGTCACAACAAGATTGCTGACCTGATCGCCATTGGTGGTTCTCTCGATTACGTAGTACCGGATATTGACCGATAAAAATAATCTTCAAAGGTTAGTTTATAATTGTTAGTTATTAGTTTTAGACGTTAGTTTTATATATTATGTTCGATTTTTCAGTAGTAACACAATGGGTTGATGCCACCTTGCGTCATATTTTACCGGAAGCATGGGTTACTGTATCAGAATTTGTCCTGGTCGGAATCTGTCTGCTGGTCGCTTATGCAATCATGGCATTAGGCCTGATTTACGCAGAACGTAAAGTCTGTGCATTTTTTCAATGCCGTTTGGGCCCGAACCGGGTAGGCCCTTATGGTGTTATTCAGACTGTCACAGATATGATTAAGATGTTAATCAAAGAGATCATCGAAATCAATCATGTCGACCGGTTCCTTTTTAACCTGGCCCCCTATATCGTTATTATAGCTTCTTTGCTGGCATTCAGTTGTATTCCTTTTGCAAAAGGACTGGAAGTATTGGATATGAACGTGGGAATATTTTTCCTGATTGCAGTATCCTCTATCGGTATTGTCGGCATCCTGCTGGCAGGATGGGCCAGTAATAACAAGTTTTCCCTGATCGGAGCCATGCGAAGCGGGGCGCAGATGATCAGTTATGAATTGTCTATCGGTTTATCCATACTCACCATGGTCGTATTAACCGGTAGTATGCAACTGTCTACCATTGTAGCTAATCAAGCAGATGGGTGGTATATCTTTAAAGGCCATCTTCCGGCACTCATTGCATTTATAGTATACCTGATCGCCGGGACAGCAGAAACCAACCGTGGTCCCTTCGATCTGCCGGAGGCAGAATCGGAATTGACAGCCGGTTACCATACCGAATATTCCGGTATGCATTTCGGTTTCTTTTACGTAGCAGAATTTGTGAATATGTTTATTGTTGCTGCCGTTGCAACCACCCTTTTTTGGGGAGGCTGGATGCCTTTGCATATATCAGGATGGGAAACATTCAACAGGATCATGGACTATATTCCTCCCATCCTATGGTTTTTGGGTAAAAGCGCGATAATGGTCTTTATCATCATGTGGTTCAAATGGACTTTCCCACGCTTGCGAATTGACCAATTGCTGACATTAGAATGGAAATATCTGCTACCCATCAA
>URJC01000355.1 GCA_900548135.1 uncultured Odoribacter sp.
CTCTTCATAAAAAATACCTATCCCACGATAGTATATAAATACTTTTCAAATATACTTACTTTAAAAAGAGGGGTACCTTATAAATGAATAAAATATTTGGCAATTTTATAGATATGTTATATTTTCAACAGAAAACCTTTGCACATTCACACGGATTATCTTTTTTTATTTAATTTTATTATTTTTGAACCGACAATATACAAACATACAATGCTAACATCTAAAATCTCATGAAAAAAATTTGCTTATTTCTTGTTTTTCTGTCAGCAACTATCCCCACAGTTTTCAGCCAAACCGACCTTAGTGAAATCAATAAGCCCCTGGAATATGTCGAACAAGCCAACAAAGACATTGAAAATGGTGATTATGAGCAGGCTGTGCAAAAACTGATTGCAGCTATCCGCCTTCAGCCTAAATTACGGGATGCTTATTTATCATTGAATGTTGCTTGTTCCTATACGAACCAAAATGCAATTCTGAAATCATATTTGCAAAAAGCCAAAACAATTTTTGAAGAAGATGATGAATTTTGCTATTACCTGGGTAATCTCTACCAGCACGAAAACAATCTCTCTCTGGCTATTAAAGAATATACCCTGGCCATTCAATATGCCAAAAAGAACGGAGAAGATTATGAGCTGGTTTATGCCTATTATCAAAACCGTGCCAGCTGTTATTTAAAAAACAACGAATATGCAAAGGCTATTCCCGACTTCAATTATGCCCTGAAACTCAATCAGGATAATGGGGCCATTTATGCAAACCGGGGAATTGCCTATTTCAAAACCGGTCAACGCAGCCAGGCTTGTTTGGATTGGAAAAAGGCCAGCCAATTAGGTATCTCAAGTGCATCTACTTACATAAAACGTTATTGCAAATAAAGAATCAGAAATAAAAAAAGCCGTCACAAAAGTCTGGCATTTTGTGACGGTTTTCTTAAAAAATCGTAAAATACAACATTTTTCTACTCCATTTTTACTGCATCTGCGGGATTTGAAGTTGCCGCTTTCCAACTTCTATACCCAACCGTAACAAAAGTTACGAACAAAGTAATCATAAAAGCCAACAGGAATACCCACCAATAAATCGGTGTATGGTATGGGTATCCACTCAGCCAATGATCAACCAACCAATATGACAAAGGACAAGCAATCACAAACCCAATTCCTGACAAACAAACAAAAATCCGGTTTAGCATCCACATCACCTGCCATTCGCCTGCCCCGTTAATTTTACGCACTCCTATTTCTTTTACTTTATGCCGGATATTAAATAGAACCAAACCATAAATTCCAGCCAATGCAATCAGGATTGTGATCACCCCCATGAGGGAAATAACCTGCGACAAATGTTCCTCTCTCTGATACAATTGCTCAATATGCTCATCTAAAAAAGTAATCTGACAGGCCGGAGAACCAAATTTTTCAAAACAATCCTTGATATACTGAATAGTCTCACGGATCTGAGCAGGAACGATTTTAATAAAAATATATTCATTCCACATATCATCCCCGCAAACAAAAGCCAGAGGACCTACAGCATAGTGCAAACTGGCAAAATGCACATCCTTCGCAATACCGATAACCTCACCTTTATTTCTAAAACAACTAATGCCTTTCAATCCGACAATTTGCTGTAAATCAAATTTTTGTACCATTTTACGATTAAAAATCACAAAATCCTTTCCTTCCGGTATATGGCTGAAATTCTCTCCTTCCTCAACCGGGATTTTGAAAAACGATAAAAAATTCGGCTCTACGGGCCAGGCAGCAAAACTAACATGTTTGTCGCCTAGCATCCGCCCCCATGTCATAAATTCATCCCCGGGAAGATAACGTGAAGCCGTTACATCCTGGATACCCGGAACCCGCATAAGTTCTTCGCGAAAAGTTTCCAGTGAATTTTCAATCGTCTTGTTTGTCGGAACATAAACAACATTTTCTTTGGAATATCCCCAGAAATAATGAGTCAGGTAATTACGTTGAAGCATAATGAAACTGGCTGCCGCAATTAATGTAATGGTGACGAAAAATTGAAAAATCAATAACCCGTTCCGTAATTTTCTCCCTTGTCGGCTCAGTCCGAACTTGCCTTTCAAAACCACAGCCGGCTGGAATGTTGTCATATAATAAGCCGGATAAAATCCGGACAATATCCCGAATAAGACAGAACAACCACCTAAAGAAACATACAAAAGAATATTTTCGAAAGGATTTAAAGAACAGCTGAAATAAGTCTTTGCCAAATCTGTTACACTAAATACATAGACCCAAACCAAAGCGATCAACCAGGCGCCAACAGACAATAAGACAGCCTCCAGGATGACATTAAACCGCAAATTGAAGACAGAAGCACCGGTGATTTTACATATATTTAAAGTACCTATCCGTGCAGGAGCAAGAGCCGTAGAAAAATTGATGAAATTAATGTAAGCAACCACAATAATCAGCACTCCAACCAACAACAAACACCAGGTCAACTCCCGGTTGCCATGTCCGGTTGATTTTAAAACTGTTTGTATATCGGGAGAGAAATAGACATCTTTCATAGAGGTCAAACCAAATGTCCGGACAGCTGAAGTCGGGTTCCCTTCCCCCAAAACAGTATCAGCCATCCGTTCTATTTTTTCCTCCAGACGCTTTCCTTCAATTCCGGGATAAACACGTAAAAAACAGAGATATGACCACTCACTCCAGCTTTTATCTTCCTGAGCATGATACAATACTCCGTTTATCATACTGCTATTCTCCGGAAAATCTTCATAAACTGCTTTCACGGTCCACTGATTGGTGGCTGTACCCCAACCTACTCTTTGATTGATGGGATCGTCGTTCCCGAACCATACCCTCGAAAGGCTCAAAGGAACAATCAGTCCATCTCCGCTTCTAAAAGCCTCCTCCACATCTCCGGCAACAATACGGGGTTGAAACACCTGCATATACCCTGACGATATTCCCATATAAGCTATATTGGTAAATTTTTGGTCCTGATAATAAAAATCAGCATAATTTTCTCCACCACACCATAGTATGGTATACACCTCTACTTCAG
>URJC01000356.1 GCA_900548135.1 uncultured Odoribacter sp.
GGCATTGGTGGTGGGATTCAGAAGATGAAAATATAAGTTCCTATGTTAACCGGGAATACAGTAAAAGCATCCTCAGTAAGCAAATAAAAGCTGTAAACGGCAGCTTTTATGCAGATCTCAATATCACTGAATACGGGCGTTATTTTATCCGGGTAACTGATCCCTCCGGACATACCTCCGGATTGATTGCTTATTTCGGCAGCTGGGGAGAAAATTCCGGCCAACAGACAGCCACAATGCTCCACCTGACTACCGATAAGAAAAATTATCAGGTCGGTGAAACAATCAAAGTCACCTTCCCTTCCTCTGCAGGAAGTGTTGCAATCATCAGTCTGGAAAATGGAAAAACCATCCAGGACATCCATCGGGTCACCACTCAAGCAGGTTCTACAACCTTTGAAATAAAGGCAACAGCAGAAATGTGCCCTAATATTTATGTCGCCATTTCACAGCTCCAACCTCACAATATACGTGATAATGACCACCCCATCAGAATGTATGGAGTGGTCAATGTGAATATCGAAGACCCTGCCCTACATTTACACCCCGTCATACAAATACCGTCGGAACTGCGACCAGGAAAAGAATTTACAGTAGAAGTCGGAGAAAAAGAAGGCAAAGCAATGAATTACACCATCGCTGTTGTTGACGAAGGACTGTTATCCCTGACCACTTTCCGGACTCCTGCCCCTTTCAGTTATTTCTATGCCCGTGAAGCACTCGGCGTAAAAACCTGGGATTTTTATGATTACATCTACGGAGCCTATGGAGCCCGTCTGGATAAAGCATTTGCCGTCGGAGGAGACGAAGCTTTGAAAAATATGCAAGACGAAAAAACCAATCGTTTTAAACCCGTTGTCCTTTTCAGCGGTCCTTTTACCCTCAAAAAAGGAGAAACCAGTAAACATACTTTCACCATGCCGGAATATATCGGTGAGGTCCGTACCATGGTTATTGCTGCGACCAATGGTCAGTATGGCTCAGCAACAGCCACCAGCATTGTCAATAATCCGCTAATGATTTCTGTCGCCCTTCCCCGTTTGTTCACTCCGGGTGACATCATTGATATTCCGGTTACAGTCTTTGCAATGAAAGACAATATCCATGACGCTTCGGTGACGATGGCTACAGACGAACGCATCAGTTTATTATCAAGTAATCAACAACAAGTACACTTCGACAAAACCGGAGAGAAGGTCCTCTTTTTCAAAGCCCGGATTAACCAACAAACAGGAACCTCAACCATCCGGACAACAGCCACTTCCGGAAATGAAAAAGCCATTGTCACAGAAGACATTAACATTCGTGTTCCTAATCCACGTCTCACTCATATTGTAGAAAAACAAGCGAAATCAGGCGAGACTGTATCTTTTGATACTCCTATTTCAGGGGACTCTCCCGCATCGGTATTGGAAATTTCTTCCATACCTCCGCTGAATCTGGAACAACGCCTCGGTTACCTGCTGGATTATCCACATGGATGCTCAGAACAAATTACTTCCAAAGCTTTCCCGCAATTGTCGCTGTCTGTTTTAACCGGTCTCTCTGCCACTCAGAAAATACAAGCAGAAACAAATATCCGGGAAGTGATCAGCCAGCTGGGAAAATACCAGACCGCGGAAGGCGGATTTGCTTACTGGCCCGGAGGCAACTATATCTCAGAATGGGTCACTTCTTATGTCATCCAATTTCTGGTATCCGCTCAACAACAGGGATATGCCGTACCAAACCCAATGCTGCAAAATGCTGTCAATTACACCAGGCAAGTAGCCAACAACTGGTATCGTACAGAACCTTGGTCTCAACAAGAGCAGGCTTATCGTCTTTTTGTACTTGCATTAGCCAATCGTCCTGATATGGCAGCCATGAATCGGCTAAAAGAGACACAACTAAAGCGTCCGGTTTCACAGTGGCTCTTAGCCTCTGCCTATGCTTTAAGCCATCAGGAAAACATAGCAGCTAGAATGGTCAAAGACTTATCTTCAGATGTTGCCTCCTACCGGGAAACCGGAGGCACTTATGGTTCTACCACCCGCGATTACGCTCTTATTCTGCAATCCATGGTCATCCTGAATATGCAACAGGATGCCTACCGCATGCTAGAGAAAATTTCAAAGGCCATGGGGTCCGACAGTTGGTATAACACCCAGGAAACAGCTTTTGCCCTGCACGCAGCAGCTCAGTTTGTCAGGAAATATTTAGGGAGTCAAAGAGGTATTCAGGTTACCGTAAATAGCACGAATGGGCAACAGGAAATCCGGACAGAGAAAACCATCTGGCAACTCTCTTTACCTATAAAAAATGGTAAATCTGTTGTCTCTGTCCAGAACGACGGACCAGGTAATTTGTTTGTCCGCCAAATCAATAGTTCAGCTCCCCTGGAAGTTATTACAGAAAAAATCATGTCCGGTTTATCTATGGAAGTCCGTTATTTCAACGACAATGGCAATCCATTGGACATTCACCAAGTAAAACAAGGCGAAGATGTGACCACTGAAATAACAATAAAAAATACCGGAGTAACGGGAACTTACCAGGAACTGGCATTGAGTTATCTGATTCCTTCCGGTTTTGAAATCATTAACGAACGTCTCACAGGCAATGCCACAATGCCAGGGGCCGGAAACACAGATATCCGGGATGATCGTTTTTATGTCTATTTCAGTCTGGAACAAAATCAGGCAAAAACCTTCAAATTCCGTTGTAATGCAGCTTTCCGCGGTGAATATATGTTACCGGCAATCAACTGCTCAGCCATGTATGACAATAGCATACAAGCGGTCTGGCCAGGCGGGAAAATGATAATACAATAACTATCCGGACGTAAGCAATGAATAGCAAAAACTATATATACCAACTCATTGAAGCAGGTGAACACCAACAGCAGGATTTCAAATTCGAGATCTCCGATGCCCGAAAAATAGCAAAAACCCTCTCCGCCTTCTCCAATACCGACGGAGGGCGTTTACTCGTTGGTGTCAAAGACAATGGTAAAATTGCCGGCATACGTTCTGAGGAAGAAATATATATG
>URJC01000357.1 GCA_900548135.1 uncultured Odoribacter sp.
ACAAAGTGCCGGAGGACGGGATACGACAATTTCGGGTACTTCCGTCCCTGTCGTTGTGTTGAAACAAAGAGCTTTGGCTATCAAGTCCGGATTTAATTCTCCATCCCGTGGAAGGGTTCCGTCCAGACGGCCTAAGATATCATCACTACCCGGATATCCTTTCAATATTTCTTCGACTACAGGATAACCTTCTTCCAAAATGAGGATTTGTTTGCATTCCCGGAGCAGGCGTTTGATCATTTTTCTTGGAAGCGGGTATTGGCTGACTTTTACAACCGGATATTTGCATTTCCCGTCGAAATTTTCCATCAGGTAGTTATAAGTAATTCCACAGGCAATGATTCCCAAAGATTTGTCTTCTCCGTCGAGGTATTGGTTGAAAGGAGATTGTTCCGAAGCTTTTATGAAATCGGGTTGTTTTTCCAGTAACAACTTATAACGTTTACGGGCAATGGCAGGTAATAATACAAATTGCCGTTTATTTTCAGGAAGGTGCAGATGATTTTCGGGTAATCCTTCACAAGGAGTAACCCCTGAGCGCGAATGAGCCAAACGGGTGGTGATACGCATGAGCACCGGACTGCCGACCGTCTCAGAGAGGGCAAAACCATAACGGGTCATTTCATAGGCTTCTTGTTGATTGGATGGCTCCAGAATAGGTACTAACGCAAATTTTCCATATATCCTGGAGTCTTGTTCGTTCTGTGAAGAATGCATGGAAGGATCGTCTGCAGCCGAGATGACAAGGCCTCCGTTTGCTCCGGTGATGGCTGCATTCATGAAACAGTCGGCAGCAACATTCATACCAACATGTTTCATACATACCAAGGCCCGCTTTCCGGCATAAGACATGCCCAAAGCCGATTCCATAGCAGTTTTTTCATTAGCAGCCCATGCCCGGTGGATGTTTCTGTTGATGGCTTCTTTGGAGTTTTGTATATACTCCGTGATTTCTGTTGAAGGAGTTCCCGGATAAGCATAAACTCCCGAAATACCACTGTCAATTGCTCCCTGAGCAATGGCTTCAACACCTAGTAATAATTGCCTTTGCATAATTGTTTTGGTTTATAGGTTATCATTTATATCAAATATGGAGAAACTAATGCCGTTGAGATGTCTGGTTTAATAAAGTACATCACACGTCAATCAGCTTAAGTAAAATATATCGGAAAATAGAAGACGCCAACATCTTCTTCAATGAAAAATTAAAGTCCCCAATGAAATTTCAGGACTCCCATAATATAGGCCAGAACAAAATAATATTCAAATGGACGGTACATAATGTTATTCGCACCTTGATTAAAACGTTTGCGAATATAAAAAGAAAAAATTGAATTATAACAATTATACGGAAAAATGTTGTGCCTTAGAAAATCAAATTACAATTTCAAGGCAAAGCCTTCTATTATTTTAGTCTTTCCAAATTTCCCAATTTTTTTCGGCTTGACCCAGCCACATGGTATAACCGTTACAGGCATGGGCGCCTGCAGCAATTCCGTGTTTCATAAATTCGGTGGTAGGTGGGTTATAGACGAGGTCGAAAAGATAATGACCTGAGGTTAACAGTTGATAGGGGATATTCGGGTAACCTTCGGTTTTGGGCCAGGTGCCCAGGGGAGTTGTATTGACTATTAAAGGGAAATCAGGAATAAATTTCTCCACTTCCGGATAACCAATTTCGTCTTCTTTTTCCGGATGACGGGATACGGTGAGCACTTTCATATTCAAAGAATGAAGGGCATAACGGACTGCTTTGGCAGCTCCGCCATTGCCCAGAATGAGTGCTTTGCAGATTTTTGTAGGAATGAAACCGATCAGGGCTTTCCGGAAACCATACATATCGGTATTATAACCGGTGAGATAAGGCCGTTCGTTCCGTTTTGAGATCCGGACACAATTGACTGCCCCTATTGCCTGAGCTTCTTCGCTGATTTCGTGCAGGTAAGGAAGTATACTTTGTTTGTGCGGAATAGTCACATTAAATCCCTGGAGGGTGGGATTTCGCTTTAGTAGATCTGGTAGTTGTTTTATATCTTCTATCTCAAAACTGACATATTCGGCTTCAATGCCCTCTTGACGGAATTTCTCATTGAAATATTTCGGAGAACAAGAGTGCCCCAGGGGATAACCGATAATGGCGTATAAGTTCATAAGTATAGAATTTGAGCTGATGATAGGTTATAAAATAATCATATTACTTTAACGTAAATCCGGTATCCGTTTGTTATTTATCCTGCTTTGCCTGCAATTTCTTGCCGATGGTTTCAATACCCCAGATTAACAGGAAACCCATAATACACATTAGGATGGCTTCCCAGAGTAAAGGATTGCTTTGGGTTAGTTCGCCGAAGTGATGCGGGGATACGTTGCTTTCTATCAGGGCTTTTTCAACACCATGGTTGTCAATATAAGTTTGGATTGTTTCTTTCCATGGCCATACTTTATTTAAGGAACCAACCATGAAACCGGTGAGCAATGAGACGGTCAGGGTGTGGTAGTTTTTTAGTAACCACGACAATAAATGAGAAAAACTGATGATCCCGGCTACTGCTCCTACGATAAAAAGAAGTAGAATGCCAATATTCAGGTTGCTGACAGCTCCCAGAATATAACTGTATTTACCCATCAACAGCAAGATAAAGGCCCCTGAAATTCCCGGAAGGATCATTGCACAAATGGCTATTGCTCCGGACAAAATAATAAACCACCAGGTATTTGGGGTTTCGGCAGGGGTCATTACTGTGATGGCGTAAGCTGCGCAAGCTCCTGCCAACAGGGCCAGTAGGGTGAGTATGTTCCATTTTTTGATTTCTTTTGCCACTAGTATAGTGGAAGCAATGATCAGGCCGAAAAAGAATGACCAAATGTAAATGGGATGATTTTCCAGTAGCCAGGTCATTAATTTGGCCAATGAGAATATGGAAATGGCAATTCCCAATACGACAGAAAGCAGAAAGGAGCCATTGATTTTTTTCCAGAAGTCAGCCAATCGGAAACTAAATAATAA
>URJC01000358.1 GCA_900548135.1 uncultured Odoribacter sp.
GGGTACAGGTAATGTTGTGGAAGCAGTGACACACATGCGTCAGATCAGTGATGATATGCGGCGGGTAAAAAATGCCGGTTTGGAAGAATTGATGAGCTTGGCAAAAGAATTTGGAGCGCCTTATGAACTGATTAAATATGTTCATGAAAATGGAAAATTGCCGGTGGTGAACTTTGCTGCCGGTGGTATTGCTACTCCTGCGGATGCTGCTTTAATGATGCAGTTGGGGTCGGAAGGGGTATTTGTCGGATCTGGAATTTTCAAATCAGGTGATCCTGTTAAACGGGCAAAAGCTATTGTTCAGGCTGTGACTTATTATAACGATCCGTTGAAACTGGCTGAGTTGTCAGAAAATCTGGGAGAACCAATGTCCGGGCTTGAAATCAAAACACTTGAAAGTAAATATGCTGAAAGAGGTTGGTAAAAAAAGAGTGCTTAGGCACTCTTTTTTAATCATTACACCCTGTGTCCGGATGACACAGGATAACTTGTGATTTAGAATTAGAAAAATGAAAATAGGAATTTTAGGTTTTCAGGGGGCAATTATAGAGCATCAGCAACATATCGAAAAAATTGGACAGGAGGCTGTTGTGGTGCGTTATCCGGAACAATTGGACGAATTGGATGGCTTGATTTTACCGGGCGGGGAAAGTACAACGATGGGGAAATTACTTCATCGTACCGGAATGATGGAACCTTTACGTCAAAGTATACAACAAGGATTACCAGTATGGGGCACTTGTGCTGGTATGATTTTATTGGCTAAAAAATTGATGAATGATCCGGTAAGACATTTGGCTGTGATGGATATTGTAGTGAAACGGAATGCTTACGGGACACAAATTGATAGCTTTGATGTGGTGGCGCAGATTCCTGAAGTCAGTGCTGAGACTGTGCCTTTGGTATTTATCAGGGCTCCTTATATTACAGAAGTAGGTAAAAATGTGACTGTATTATGTGAAATAGAGGGACATATTGTAGCTGCACGTGAAAAAAACATGTTGGTGACTTCTTTTCATCCGGAATTAACATCCTGTTCTGCTTTTCATCAATATTTTGTTAGAATGTGCAATCAATAGGCCTGTTTACGGTAGATTTTGAGCGAGTTCGTCAATCGTGAGCGTAGCTGTTCCAATCTTTTTGACAACAATGCCTGCTGCGACATTGGCTGTTTTCATTGCTTCGGCGATAGTATAGCCGGCAGCCAGGCAAATACTGAGGGTTGCTATCACTGTATCTCCTGCACCACTGACATCAAAAACTTCTTCTGAATGAGTCGGAATATGAATCGGAGCCATGTTGCTGATGAGGCTCATACCCTTATCGCTTCGGGTAACTAATAAGGAAGTGAGCTGGTTGGCCTCAATAATTTCCCGCGCGGCCTTTTCGATAGCCCGGTCGGTATTAGGTACCGGATAGCCAATGATATCGCTTAATTCTTTGACATTGGGAGTCACAATGTCGGCACCAGAATATTTCTTCCAGTTTTTCCCTTTCGGATCTACAATGATTTTTTTTCCTGCTTTACGGGCTGAGCGGATGAGATAGCTGCAAAATTCTTCTGAAATCAGTCCTTTGCCATAGTCTGATACGACTAAAATATCATAATCCGGAAGATGGGTGAAAATAGCTTCTTTCAGGCTGCGGAGATCATCGTTTTTAGGCTCGGATTTGTCGGCATAGTCAACCCGTACGATTTGTTGTTTACCACCAATAATACGGGCTTTTGTAATAGTGGGTGAGAGTATTCTTAGGAGAACGGTCCTGATGTTTTTTTGCCGGGTGATGCGTTCAATAAAAAATCATGGCCTATAACTCCACATAATAAAGTTTGTCCGCCTAGGCTGGCTATGTTGTTGGCCACGTTAGCAGCTCCTCCCAGCCGGGATTCTTCTTTGCTGATATTGACGATAGGTACCGGAGCTTCAGGAGAAATACGCTCGACACTACCGAAATAGTATTTGTCGAGCATTACATCCCCGATAATTAGTATTTTACTATTTGAAAAATTAGGTCTCATCATTTATTGTCTTCGCTTCCGAATTCCATCAAATAGGCTTTTATAAATTCGTCAATTTTGCCATCCATTACTCCGCCAACATCAGAGGTTTGGTAATTCGTACGGTGATCTTTCACCCGTCGGTCGTCAAAGACATAACTGCGGATTTGGGAACCCCATTCAATTTTCTTTTTACCAGCTTCGATTTTAGCCTGTTCGGCCATACGGTGTTGAAGCTCTTTGTCGTAAAGGATAGAGCGTAACTGACGTAACGCATTTTCCTTGTTTTTGGGTTGGTCGCGGGTTTCCGTATTCTCAATCAGGATTTCTTCTTCTTCGCCGGTATAGGGGTCTTTATACTGATATCTCAGACGTACTCCCGATTCCACTTTATTGACGTTTTGTCCTCCGGCACCCCCGGAACGGAAGGTGTCCCAACTGATTGAAGCCTGGTTGACTGCGATTTCAATTGTATCATCCACAAGAGGAGTTACAAATACCGATGCAAAGGATGTCATCCGTTTACCTTGTGCATTGAAAGGAGATACCCGGACGAGGCGGTGTACTCCGTTTTCACCTTTCAGATAACCATAAGCAAAGTCACCTTCTATCTGTAAAGTCACGGTTTTTATTCCTGCTTCATCTCCGTCTTGCAGAGTACTGATACTGCATTTATAATTGTTGTTTTCTGCCCAACGGATATACATCCGCATGAGCATTGAAGCCCAATCCTGACTTTCGGTCCCGCCAGCTCCTGAATTGATTTTCAGGACACAACTCATCTGATCGGCCTCTCCTTGAAGCATGTTTTTCAGTTCCAGAGCTTCCACTAGTCGTATCGTTTCTGCATAATGGGCATCAACTTCTTCTTCAGTGGCTTCGCCCTCCTTGGCAAATTCAAACAATACATTTAAATCGTCGATAGAACGGTTGACATTCTCGCAACCTTCAATCCATACCTTTAATTCACGAACTTGTTTTACTATTTTTTCTGCAGCTTTAGG
>URJC01000359.1 GCA_900548135.1 uncultured Odoribacter sp.
CCTAAAACCGGCATCCGAAGTTGCGGAATTAAACGGTCCAGCCCAGTAGCCTTTAGCTGTTTCATCGCAGCAGAAGCCTGTCCTACACCAGGAAAAATCACCCGACTAGCAGCACGTATTATTTCTGCATTATCACTGACCACCGCCTCTACTCCCAAACGTTTAAGAGCCATAACAACAGAAAATACATTGCCTGCTCCATAATCTATCACAACAGTCTTCATTCAAACATAAATTTCAAATAAAAATAAATGATCAACGAATTACCCGGAATCTGATAACTTGTCAAAGTTCAGGCAATCGAAAAACATGCTCAAATCATTCCTTTTGACGAAGGTATTCCCCCCCCATTTTGCCTGACAGCACTCCGAATAGCACGGGCAAAAGCCTTAAAAATAGCCTCTATCATATGATGCGTATTTTCTCCCGCTGCACTTACATGCAAATTACATTTACTTCCCTGACAAAAAGAAGCAAAAAAATGTTTTGTCATTTCTGTTGGAAAATCCCCTACATATTCACGTTCAAACCTAGCTTTCCAATCTAAATAAATACGGCCTCCGAAGTCCAGTAATACCTCAGCTTTTGCTTCATCCATAGGCAGTGCAAAACCATAACGCTCAATCCCTTTCTTTCCTCCTAAAGCTTCGGCCAAACACTCCCCTAGCACAATTCCGGTATCCTCTATCGTATGGTGTTCATCTACATCCAGATCACCTGCGACCTGAATACTTAAGTCCAACCCTCCATGTCTGGCTATCTGCTCTAACATATGATCAAAAAACGACAAACCTGTATGAATACTACAATTTCCCGAACCATTCAAATCCAGTTCTATCGCAACTTCAGTTTCTTTTGTCCGCCTTACTATTTTTGCCTTACGACTCCCCCGCTTTAAAAAGGCCGCAATCTCACGCCACGAAGTTGTTGAAAGAACTACCGGCAAATCTTCATCCGGACTATCCCCAAAAAAGATCCCCTTAAGTCCCATATTCCGGGCTAACAGCATATCCGTTTTTCGGTCTCCAATAACATATGAGTTCTCGTAATCCAAATACTCATTCAGATATTTCCGTACCATTCCGGTTTCCGGCTTCCGAAACGGAGAATGTTCTTCCGGGAAACTAGGGTCTATTAAAATCTCATCGAAAACGACCCCTTCTCCTTCCAATGTCTGTAACATAATCCGTTGAGGCAATTCAAAATTTTCGAAAGGGAAAGCCTCTGTTCCCAAACCATCCTGATTACTCACCATCACCAAAACATAATCCGTTTCTTCGGCAATCCGGCTAAGTGCCCCGATTACCCCCGGCATAAATTCCAGCTTTTCAGGCTGGTCCACCTGAAAATCCACAGGTGGTTCTTTGATGATAGTTCCATCCCGGTCGATAAATAAGATTTTTTTCATCTTTTACAGCGTTAATACATTAGCATATATCACTATTGGCGGTTATCTGTTGCTTCATCCTCCTTAATGCATCCAGCAAACAATCGTTTTCTTCTTTTGTCCCGACTGTAATCCGAATACCACCAGCAATAAGAGGAGGAATATCCCGTAACCGGACCACAATCTGTTGATCTACCAAATAATGATATACCTCCCGGCATTTATCACTAATTCCCAGAATAAAATTAGCCTCTGAATCATATACTTGCTGAAAAATCTCCAAAGCCCTCAATGCTTTTATAAGCCGTTGGCGTTCTGTCTTAATCGCCAGGCATTTTTGCTCAAAATCTTCATACCGTTGTAATACTTCTATAGCCGCTTGCTGTGTCAAGCTACTGATATTATAGGGAGCTTTTACTTTATTAAGCACCTGTATCACCTCCGGATCAGCAAAGCAAATTCCCAACCGCAATCCAGCCATTCCCCAAGCCTTTGACAATGTTTGCAATACAACCACATTCCTGTATTTTTCCAATAATTTCACTGCGGAACATTCATCAGTAAAATCAATATAAGCTTCATCAACCATCACTATGCCTGGAAAATCAATACATACCTGCTCTAATTGTGTGAAAGGAATTACCTTACCGGTCGGATTATTAGGAGTACACAAAAAAAGTATTTTTGAATGCGGGTCTGTCTGTTTTTTCAACTCACTCCAATCCGGTAAAAATGCCGTAGTCAGATTCATTTTCCTGACTTCCACATCATTGATCTCTGCACTTACCTCATACATCGCATACCCAGGAGAAAAAACAAGGATATGATCCCGCTTGGGTTCACAGAAACTACGAATCATCAAATCTATGATCTCATCACTTCCATTCCCCAACATCATCCGTTCTACAGGAACTCCTTTTATCTCCGAAATCCGTGCTTTCAGTTTTCTCTGATAAGGATCCGGATAACGGTTATAACCATTTTCATAGGGATTTTCATTAGCATCCAAAAAAACCGCCTGGTCTCCCTTATATTCATCCCTAGCACAGGAATATGGCAATAACTTACTGATATTTTTCCTGACTAAATCTTGTATGGCAAATTTATTCATCACGACTTTTTTCCAGTATAAAACAGTTATTCTTCCTTTATTCTTAATTCCACTGCCCGTCGGTGAGCCTGTAACTGCTCATTCTCGGCCATGATCTCAATGACAGGGGCCAAACTAGTTAGTCCCTCTTTACTAATTTCCTGGAAAGTAATCTTTTTACAAAAAGAATCCATATTCACTCCGCTATAAGCCTTTGCATATCCATTGGTAGGAAGAGTGTGATTTGTCCCGGATGCATAATCCCCCGCACTCTCCGGAGAATAATTCCCCAAAAAAACTGAACCGGCATTCATCACCTGAGAGGCCCGTAATTGATAATCTTCAACACAAAGTATCAAATGTTCGGGAGCATATTCATTAACCAATTCCATACAGGTATCAATATCTTTCAATACGACCGATTTAGAATGACTCAAGGCTTTCGCAACAATGTCTCTTCGAGGTAATGTTTTCAGTTGCTTTTGTAATTCTTTCTCCACCAAACCAGGCAAATCAACAACCG
>URJC01000360.1 GCA_900548135.1 uncultured Odoribacter sp.
GCCAAAGAGGATCAATATGAAATCAGGTTGCTACAGGTGTAGTTGAGGCGGAAAAGGCATTGATTGAAAGGGGTATATCTCCCAAGGATGCACGTGAAATGGCGACATTCCGGGTATTCGGAGGAGCTAATGGCGGTTATGGAACAGGAATACAGGGAATGGTAGAAGCGGGTGACCGTTGGGAAAATGAATCAGAAATAGCTGCCACCTATCTGAATAATATGGGGGCTTATTATGGGAGCGAGAAGAATTGGGAAGTTTTCCGGAAATATGCTTTTGAAGCAGCTTTGACCCGGACCGATGTAGTGGTACAACCCCGCCAGAGTAACACTTGGGGAGCTTTGAGTTTGGATCATGTGTATGAATTTATGGGAGGCATGAATCTGGCAGTACGGAATGTGACAGGAAAAGATCCGGATGCTTATTTCAGTGATTACCGTAATCGCAACAATAACCGGATGCAGGAGTTAAAAGAGTCGATTGGGGTAGAGTCGCGGACGACCATTTTAAATCCGAACTATATCAAGGAAAAAATGAAAGGGGAAGCATCTTCGGCAGGTGGATTTGCTGAAATTATAAGAAATACCTATGGCTGGAATGTCATGAAACCTAAAGTGATAGATCAAGAGTTGTGGAATAATATATATGAAGTATATGTAAAAGATAAGTTTGATCTTGGTGTACAGGACTTTTTTGAGAGACAGAATCCGGCTGCTTTGGAGGAAATGACAGCTGTGATGCTGGAAACAGTACGCAAAGGGATGTGGAAGGCCAGTGAACAGCAAATTGCTGAATTGGCGAAATTGCATACCGAGTTGGTAAATAAGTATCGGCCTTCTTGTTCCGGTTTTGTATGTGATAATGCTAAATTACGTGATTTTATTGCTTCGAAAACTGAACCGGCAATGGCATCCCGGTATAAAGAAAGTATATCAAAAATTCGGGAGGCTGTCGCAGAGAATGATAAAGGGGTGGTTATGAAGAAAGAAGAATTGAATCCTGCTACAGAACAACATAAAACAAAAGTTGGTGCTCCCTGGATTGGGATGGGTGTGGTGGTTGTATTGGTGGGCTTGGTCTTACTTATGCGGAGAAGAAGAAAAAGCCAAAATTGAATTGTTTATGATTTATGGTTGTAGGTTTTATTCAAACCTGCAACCATAAATCTAAAATCTGAATGGGGAAAATGGATACAATTATATGGATATTAATTTTATTAACGGCTTTTAATTTTTTGTTGAAGCAAACTTTTTGGTCAATGAAAAGCGTTTGTATTGCTGCATTGATTGCCGGAGGTTTTGTCGTCATGATGTGGCCTTATGCCATAGAACAGTCAAAAGCACAGATTGCTGACTGGCTTTCGGATTCAGCTCTGATGTTGAATACGGCGGTAATTTTGACTGTTGAAGTGGCTTTGCAGATGGCTTTTTGTTTGCTCACGGTGCATGTGGTTAATTTTTCTCCGGTAAAAAAGAGAATGAGATTGGCATGGCGGATTCTTTATTGGTTTCCGGGCATTTTAATTTTACCGGTTTTATTTTTTGGCCTGACACAATTAATATTTGCTTTGCCAGGAATTTCTTTTCAGCAAGTGGCTTGGGGATTTGGATTGGTGGTAATCGTGGTAATTCCTTTGTGTTATTGGTTTATCAGGTGGATCATTCCGGAAGAAGATTTACGTTTGGAACTCCTTTTTTTGACTAATGCTTTGGTTGCGATTTTAGGAGTGATTGCGACAGTGAATGGGCGTACGGCAGTGGAAGGTACAGCTACAGTAAACTGGCTGGCTTTTGTTGGATGCGTTGCTATTTTTGCTGTGGGGGCTGGGATAGGTATGCTTATCAGAGGGATAAAAAGAAAGCACTTATAGGTTTTGAATAATTTAAACAAATTTGAATTAAAATGAATACAATTTCAGACATCATGTTTTGGATTTCAACAGGTTTGTTAGTACCTGTTGTTGTTTTGTTGATTGCTCTGTTTTTCAGGGCTTTATTGTTAGTTGGAAGTTTTTTTGGACAATATATGGCGATCCGGAAAACAGATAAGCTTATCCGGGAACAAATGGAAGGACTGACCCCAGATAATGTAAATGAATTATCGGACAAATTACCAATGAAGTCTACTTCTCTTCTTGTGATTTATATGCGTCGTATTTTGGATGCTCAGACTAGTAAGGCACAGGTTCAGCGTTTACTGGCAAATTTTGAGATAGCGGCTGATAAAGATTTAGCTACTTCGAAGACATTGACAAAACTTGGCCCGATACTTGGATTGATGGGTACTTTGATTCCGATGGGACCTGCTTTGGTTGGACTTTCTACAGGAGATATTGCCTCCATGGCCTATAATATGCAAGTGGCTTTTGCTACTACAGTAATTGGTTTATTTGCCGGAGCTATTGGTTTTTTGACTCAACAGGTAAAGCAGCGTTGGTATTTACAGGATATGACGAATTTGGATTTTCTGGCAGAATTATTAACTGAAAAGCGTAACCGGGCATGAAGCGGAATCTGTTGAAAAAGGAAGAGGATCAGGATCCGATCAGTGTTGTATCCAATCTGTTTGATGTGGCTATGGTGTTTGCTGTGGCTTTGATGGTTGCTTTGGTCACCCGTTACAATATGACAGAAATGCTCTCAAAGGAAGATTTTACGATGGTGAAAAATCCAGGTAAAGAAAACATGGAGATTATTACTAAGGAGGGAGAAAAAATTAACCGTTACACTCCGTCAGAAGATCAGCAAAAATCCGGAAAAAGAGGTAAAAAAGTAGGCATTGCTTATGAGCTGGAAAACGGAGAGATTATTTATGTTCCGGAATGAGGGAGAGGAATGGATAATGAAGGGCATTTACTTGAAGATGAGGAGAACAGTGTATCATAAAAAGTTTTAACTTTGTTGAGAATATCAACTGCCTGATATATAAAGAAATTTTAAGCAAATATGTCACATGAACATCATCATGACCATCATCATCATGAAA
>URJC01000361.1 GCA_900548135.1 uncultured Odoribacter sp.
TATTTCTTTTCGATGAATCCGTCGAATGGGGCAGTCAGGGTGGTATAATCCAGCGTACGTCTGGCTATATTCAGCGCAGAATTGGCACGGACGTAATCGGCTTCGGCTATTTCGAGGTTTTGAAGCGCAATCGCATCGGCTTCTTGCAGGCGTTTGTTGCGTTCGTATATTGACCTGGCTGTTTCATAGTTGGCTTTGGCTGTATTGTATTGCAACCGGTAGTCCCGGGGTTTGATACGGGCAATGACTTGTCCTTGCCTGATTCGTTGGCCTTCCTGGACGTTCATTTCTTTCAGTGTGCCGGGGAGTTTGAAAGCCAGTACACTGAATTCTTTTGCTTCAACCACACCTGTGTATTGGCGGTTGATACTACCCAATGCTTCGACTTTGACCACTTTGACCGGACGTGGCAATGAAGCAGCAGATGGGACAGCTTCTTTCTTCCCACATGAAAAGGGGAAGCACATCAATGATATAATCAGACCTGAAAAACGATACATGGAGCAGATAATATTCATTATTTACTCTTTTTACGTAATCTCAGGTCTGATGTTACATGTTGTTACCAATCCTCATTTAGTATTTAAAACTACTGCCTCCCAAAAATTCCCGTATGATGGAAGTCGGAGGGATTTCCCGGGTGGGTACAGCCCGTATATAAGAAAAAAATTTCAATAAGCGGAGCGCTTTGGAATGTTCGGGATGTTGCTGGGTTACTTCACGTAAAAGAGGCTCTGCCTGTGTCTTTAGTGCCCCTAATTCATAGATCAGGGCTGAATTAAACATGGAGTCGGCCTCTTCCTGATAGGGAACGATGTGTTTTTGTTCACCTAACAGAACGCTTTCCCAGCGTTTCAGGGTATCCAGTGCAGAGTAGTTGCGGTATTTATAATCCCGCACCATTCTCCGTAGTAAGCGGTTATCCGTTGGATTGATCAGATTGTGGTTGTCTATGGAGATAGAGGTGAGGGCAGATACAAAGATCTTGAACAAAGCTTCCGGTGGCAACAGTTGGGTCAGTTTCGGATTTAAGCCATGTATGCCTTCAACAATAATGACATTTTCTTTGGATATTTTCAATTTTTCTCCGTCGTAGTATCTTTGACCGGTTTCGAAAGAAAACTTCGGAATTTCAACTTCTGCTCCTTTCATCAATCGCTGTACATTGTCTGTGAAAGTGGCTATGTCCAGTGCATCGATGGATTCATAATCGTATTCTCCTTTCTCATCCCGGGGAGTCAGCTCTCTGTTTACAAAATAATTATCCAGAGATAGGTTGACCGGTTTAATGCCATTGACCATTAACTGAATGGCCAGGCGTTTACTGAAAGTGGTTTTTCCGGAAGAAGATGGGCCTGCAATTAGTATGACTTTTACTTTTTTTCTCCGGGCTTTGATCTTATCTGCAATCTGTGAAATCTTTTTTTCGTGCAAAGCTTCACTAATCTTGATCATCGGACCGGTGAATTTACATTCTACAATTTTGTTCAGGTGTCCAATGTCTGTTACTTCCAGGATTTTTCCCCAGCGTTTATGTTCGCTGAAAACCTGGAATAGTTTGTCTTGTGCTATGATGGGTAATACTTCTGAAGGATTGGACCGGTCCGGAAGTTGTAAGAGCATACCGTCTTTATAAGGTTGCAGGTCAAAGGTTTTCAGACAACCGGTGGAGGGAGCCAGGGTTCCGTAAAAGTAATCTGCCAGGTCATCGAGATAATACAGGGAAGTGTACAGTTTACCACGGGTTTCCATGAGGTCTGCCTTGTCTTTAAGCCCTCTTTTACGGAAAATACGTATGGCTTCCTCTGTCGGTATTTCTTCCCGGGTGATGGGGAGATCGCTTTCAATGATCTCCTGCATTTTATCCCTGAGCTGGCTTATCTTATCCGGGTTGAGGATGATGTCTTTGTTTACAATACGGCAAAACATACCGTTAGATATAAAATACTCTGCCCGTAGTGTTTTCTTGGGAAACAGTAAAGATACAGCTTTAAAGAGGACAAAGAGTAGAGACCGCGAATAAATACTATAGCCGTCAAGGGTCGTTACATCAATGAAATTAACCCGTAAGGAGGTCATTACTACATATTGGAGATCCTGTAGTTGATTGTTTACCAGAGCTCCCAGAATGTGACGGTGGTTTTCCGGAAAAACGGTTTTTTTTACGTCGCGGAGCGTCGTGCCCAACTCTACCTCATAATCCTGTTGGGTGTTTTCACAAGTAATATTGATTGTTTTCATGATTTACACATTTTTGACGTTAGCTAAGATACTAACAAAAAGTGTATAAACAAGGGATAGGATAAAAGATTAACGGTTCAGGATGAAAGTTGAGAGACTCTGTTAACTTCAGTACCTGAAGTTAACAGAGTTATTTGTAGAGTTCTTTTTTTACCGGAATACGGACTTCGTAAGTTTTATGATGTGGATTTTGGAGGTCACTTTTACGCAACCAGGGGTTGAAACGTTTGAGCGTTTTATAGGTAATGCCTTGTTCTTGCGCGAAATCTGCCCAATTTTTGACTTTTCCTTTGACTTCCACTTTTTGGGTCGGTTCGTCCGGATAAAGGATATCGACGTTAAAATTGTATTTTTCAGGGTGGTTGATGATTTGTTTCAAGGCCAGGATCCGGAAAACATAGCGCTCGGTTTCTTCGCCCAATAATAAATTGTAATAGTCTTTTTCTTTCTGTATTCCCATTTGTTTGGAAAGCATGGCTGAGCCGGCATTGTAAGAAGCGGCAGCCAGGGTCCAGGAGCCAAATCGGTTGTAAGCTTTTTTCAGATAAGCAGCTGCTGCTTCAGTGGATTTTTCTATGTTGTAGCGTTCGTCGATTTCCTGATTGACTTCCAGCCCCAATTCCTTGGCCGTATTTTTCATGATCTGCCAAATGCCGACAGCTCCTGCCGGTGAAACGATGAGCGGGTCCAGACGGCTTTCTATAACTGCCAGGTATTTGAAATCGTCCGGGATACCGTTGGC
>URJC01000362.1 GCA_900548135.1 uncultured Odoribacter sp.
TATCCAGGTGCTCAAGATATTTATATACTGTGTGGCAGTGATTATCGTGGTAAGTACGATATTAGGGAAAGACCCGGAAGCTTTGTTGGTTGGTTTAAGTGCTTTCGCTGCGGTACTCATGCTAATTTTTAAGGATGCTATTCTTGGATTTGTGGCAGGAGTACAGTTGATTGCCAATAAAATGGTGAATTTGGGGGATTGGATTGTGATGCCTTCGGCTAATGCTGATGGAGAAGTACTTGAGATTAATCTGACAACTGTAAAAGTTCAGAATTGGGACAAGACGATTTCCACTATTCCTACTTATAAGATGGTCTCTGAATCGTTTACCAATTGGAGAGGAATGCAGGAATCCAACGGTAGACGGATCAAACGTTCTGTTAATATCGACGTACAGTCTATCCATTATCTGACAGCTGAGGAATTGGAGAACTTGGGGAAATCAGAGTTGTTGAAAGACTACATTGCCGGAAAACTTCAGGAATTAGAACACTTTAATGCTGGACGGGAAACAATATTGGATGCAAGACGATTGACTAATATCGGGACTTTTCGGGAATATATGGAGGCCTGGATTGCTAAAAATCCGGATATAGCACAGGATATGACTCATATGGTTAGACAGTTGCAACCGGGACCAACAGGAGTGCCTCTGGAAATTTACTGTTTCTCTGCCCGGCAAAAATGGGTGGAGTATGAAAAAGTACAATCCGACTTGTTTGATCATCTTTTTGCTGTGATTCCGTTGTTTAACCTGAGAATTTTTCAGTATCCTTCGGATAAATTGAAACTGGGTAATTGAAACTGTTTAGTGGGCAACGGCATTTATAAGGAGAGGAGTTTGAGAATAGAAAAGAAAAAACGCAACAATATACTTTATTGTAGCAAGTGTTGTGTATAATACTTGCTTGCTCGAAAGTATATAGTTGCGTTCTGTATTTATCATTCAATTGCTACAGTTTGCGTTTTACAAACCGAAAGGGTCGTATCCATACGGCTTTCATAGGAGATTCATTATAAGTTTTCACCATATATTTCGTTCTGTAATTTTACTCTCACGCTTGTCTGTTATGCGTTCAAATCCTTTATGGAAAAAAGCAGAGCTTGCTTCCCGGCTTGTAGTAAAGAATGGTAAGGCGTATCATCGACTTGTAAAGATAATTAATAGGCGGTTGATGATTGCTGGTCATGTAAATGGTTATTTTTAATAAAAAAAGTGGGGCAAAGTGGTTTAAAGTGGGAAATATTTCCTAACTTTACAACACAAAAGTATCCTCGGTTTTTATGAATTGTGATGTTTTGTAAGTGATTGGTTCATAGATTATTGAGGTTTGTTGATGTCATAAACAGGAAAAGATGTCTTCTTTTATCGGAGATAATACATGTAAGGCAGATAATAAGTGTCGGGTAGTGGTACCTGCTTCCTTCCGGAAAGCGATGGTCGCTTCCTGTCAGTCGGTTTTTGTTTTGCGTAAAAACGTCTTTGAAAAATGTTTGGACATGTATCCGATGGATGAATGGGAACGTATGATTGCAGATATTCGTTCAAAATTGAATCTTTTTGATGCTAAACATGTTGCATTTCTGAGAGAATTTTGCCGTGGTACACAGGAGGTGGAGATGGATACGAACGGGCGGGTGTTATTACCCCGTAAAATGCTGGAAGAAGTTGGAATAGACAAGGAGATGGTTTTTGCCGGGCAGGACGTTTTGATTCAGGTTTGGGATGTTAAAACTTATGAAGAAGTGGCGGTAGGGCCGGATGTCTTGAGTGATTTGGCTAAAGAGATATTTAAAAGCGAGTAGTTTTTGTGTAGGTTTGAGTTTTAGTGATAAGTGCCGGACAAAATGCCGGAAATAAATACAGAAGATTATGTCAGAATATCATATACCGGTTTTATTGGATGAGGCTGTGAGTGGCCTGGCTATTAAGCCGGGAGGAGTGTATTTGGATTTGACATTTGGCGGAGGAGGGCATTCGCGTGAAATTTTGAGGCGAATGGATGGGGATGGATGTTTATTGGGATTTGATCAGGATGAAGATGCTTTGGCGAATGTTCCGGATGATGACCGTTTTATTTTTGTAAATCATAATTTCAGGTATCTCCGGCATTTTATGCGTTATTATGGTTATAAAGAAGCGGATGGTATTTTGGCGGATTTGGGGGTTTCTTCGCACGAATTTGATGAAGCCGATAGGGGATTTTCTTTCCGTTTTGAAGCCGAATTGGATATGCGGATGAACCGGCGGAATCAGTTGACTGCAGCAAATGTGTTGAATACGTATGATCTTGATCAGTTGACCCGTATATTCAGAAATTATGGAGAGGTGGAAAATGCAGGACGTTTGGCTGATTTGATTGTGAAAGCCAGAGAAGAGACTGAAATTAGAACATCTGATGATTTTTACCGGGTAATAACCCCTTGTATTCCCCGGATGAAAGAAAAAAAATATTTGGCAAAAGTATATCAGGCATTGCGGATAGAAGTAAATGGAGAATTGGAAGTTTTGGAAGATATGATGCAGCAGGCTATGGAGGTATTGAAACCTGGCGGACGATTGGTTATTATTACTTATCATTCGCTGGAAGACCGGATTGTAAAGAATTTTCTGAAATCGGGGAATGCTGAGGGAAAAGTGGAGAAAGATGCTTTGTACGGACATATCAACCGCAGTTTTGAATTGGTGAACCGGAAAGTTATTGTGC
The DNA here is from genome assembly GCA_900548135.1 of uncultured Odoribacter sp. Taxonomy (GTDB): domain Bacteria; phylum Bacteroidota; class Bacteroidia; order Bacteroidales; family Marinifilaceae; genus Odoribacter. Next base: position 2,709 of record URJC01000362.1, read on the forward strand.
CTGATGAGGAGGAAATTGAACGGAATCCAAGGGCGCGTAGTGCCAAACTCAGGATAGCTGTAAAGAAATGACAGACGATACGAATTATACAGATGAGCCGGAAGTAGAGGAAAAGAGAAATCCTCAGTCAGGACCAACAGTGAAGGTGCTGTTGGAAGGGAGTTTGTTGGCAGAGAAGGTGAGACGTAACATCCGCTACGTGTTGTTTGTAAGTTTACTTGGTATCTGGTATATCTCCAATGGTTATGCGACAGAGAAACTTCATCGCGAAAGAC
>URJC01000363.1 GCA_900548135.1 uncultured Odoribacter sp.
CCGTTTGATTTCGGCGTCAGACAGACCAGAGGACGCTTCAATACGGATTGATTGCTCTTTTCCGGTGGCTTTATCTTTGGCTGACACATTCAGGATACCGTTGGCGTCAATATCGAAGGTGACTTCAATCTGAGGTACTCCACGTGGTGCTGGCGGAATGCTATCCAGATGGAAGCGGCCAATGGTCTTGTTATCTTTTGCCATAGGACGTTCACCCTGTAAGATATGGATTTCTACAGAGGGTTGGTTGTCGGCAGCCGTTGAAAATACTTCTGACTTTTTGGTTGGGATAGTCGTATTGGCTTCGATCAGTTTGGTCATAACCCCACCCAAAGTTTCTATACCTAATGACAACGGAGTCACGTCCAGTAACAATACGTCTTTTACTTCTCCCGTCAGTACCCCTCCTTGTATGGCTGCACCTACGGCAACCACTTCATCCGGGTTGACGCCTTTGGAAGGAGCTTTACCAAAGAATTCCTGTACTTTCTGCTGAACAGCGGGGATACGGGTTGAGCCACCTACCAGAATTACTTCGTCGATATCGGATGCTTTCAGATTTGCGTCTTGCAGTGCTTTACGGCAGGGTTCAATCGTTGCCTGGATCAGGCTGTCACACAATTGTTCAAACTGGGCACGGGTTAAAGTGCGTACCAGGTGTTTAGGAATTCCATTGACCGGGAAAATATACGGCAGATTGATTTCCGTAGAGGTAGAACTGGACAGTTCAATTTTTGCCTTTTCAGCAGCCTCTTTCAAACGCTGATGTGCCATCGGGTCCTTACGGATATCGACACCTTCGTCTTTTTGGAATTCATCAGCTAACCAGTTGATAATCTTGTCGTCGAAATCATCTCCTCCCAGATGAGTGTCTCCATTGGTGGATTTTACTTCAAATACGCCGTCACCTAATTCCAGGATGGAAATATCAAAAGTACCCCCACCTAAGTCGAATACTGCAATTTTCTGATCCTGGGATTTTTTGTCCAGGCCATATGCTAAAGCGGCAGCTGTCGGTTCGTTGATAATACGTTTAACAGTCAGACCGGCAATTTCCCCGGCTTCTTTGGTAGCCTGGCGCTGGGCGTCATTGAAATAAGCCGGAACAGTAATTACAGCCTCGTTTACTTCCTGGCCCAGATAATCTTCAGCAGTTTTCTTCATTTTTTGTAGAATCATAGCTGAAATTTCCTGTGGAGAATATTGACGGTTGTCGATTACTACACGCGGAGTATTGTTATCTCCCCTTACTACCTGATAGGCTACCCGTTTGATCTCATTCTGTACCTGATCAAAACTTTCACCCATAAAACGTTTGATAGAATATATGGTTTTGCTCGGGTTGGTAATGGCCTGACGTTTCGCAGGATCACCTACTTTCCGTTCGCCGTTGTCAACAAATGCTACAATAGAAGGGGTGGTACGCCGGCCTTCGCTGTTTGGTATTACTACCGGTTCGTTACCTTCCATCACGGCAACGCATGAGTTGGTTGTTCCTAAGTCAATTCCTTACTATTCAATTTTACTTATTATTCGTTTTCGGAGTGCCTGAGGTTTTAATTCAAACACATTTATTTTTTATCAAATGGTATGCCACCCTGCCGAATAAACTATTTTTTGTAAAAATGGCGGATTTTAGAAAATAAGTGAGAAAAAATGTGTCATGAAATCTGACAGAACGGCAGAAAGATGGGCTTCCTGTTTTTTCATGACAAATGGATTGCCTGAGATTATTCAAAGCAGTTTTTTGATTATTAATATCAAATTTTTTTAAGTTCCGATTATTCTTTACCTTTGGTCCATTAGTTAATATAATATGTTTTAAGCATACGTTTTTGTTTCAGAGTCATTTATTGTTTTTTACTCTGAATATGTGTAATATATTAAATATGCAAATGGATAATTCTGATTTTGCTATTCTTTATTTTTGTAGAGTAGATGAGCAGGCCGTTAAACAAACTGCTTTTGCTGATGCTGAGTTAAAAGTGATTGATTTTTCATTGACACAGGATGAATATATCAATTTACTAGCTGGTATCAAAGCTGAAAAAGTAGTTTTGGTTAATGGTGCCGTAGTTCCTTTGGATTCTGTAAAGTCTTTTATTCGGAATAATAAGCAACAATTTAAAGAGAAAGAGATTGGTTACGTGTCTTCAGGTAAAGGTAAACTATGGTTCAGATGTATCCGGAACCTTTGGAGTGCGGATAAGGATATTCTTTCTTCCCCTATTATAGTGGGGAGGAAGGCTGTTTTACTGAAAGCTTATGGGGGAGGTGACCTTGCTGGTACTAGTATGGGTAGCATTGCTTATAGTTTACAGAAAATTGGTGGATTGAAGTTCAGCCGGATATCAATAAAAGAAATGCAGTATGTAAACTATTCTTTTTCAAAATGGTCTCTATGGGCGAATTATACCATCTGTCTGCCTTTCCGTTTTTTGATAACAGGCCGTTTTTTTACCCGGCTTCTGGCCCCCGGATCGAAGGTGCAACGGGACATGGTTTTCCGCATGTTGATGTTCCTTTTTATGTGTTTCACTTTTGTTTATATGCCTTATATTAGTCGGGATTATGGCATCAGTGGAGATGAGTTTGTTGATCATAGGCATGCCGGATATGTTTTGGATTATTTTGCAAAAGGGGATAAAGCTGCCCTAGACCAGCCTAAAACTGCTTTGCACTTATATGGCAATTCTGTACAAGTGATAGCTGCGGCTATTGCACGTTGGTTTAATGTCGATGATTATTATGGGCTGAGGCATTTTATTTGTGGGGGTGTCGGAGCACTTGGGGTATTGGCTGTGGGATTAATGGGAATGCGTTGGGGAGGAGGTTTATGCGGGTTATTGTCTGTTCTGCTGATGTTTTTTACTCCCCGTTATTTCGGACATAGCATGAATAACCTGAAAGACGTTCCTTTTGCCGTTGGATATGCTTTGTCCCTGTTTTATACAGTACGTCTTTTTGATTATTTT
>URJC01000364.1 GCA_900548135.1 uncultured Odoribacter sp.
GGAAGTATAAAGAAAATATCGGATTTTGTGAAACCCGGAACTACTACATTAATTGAATTCTGGGCGTCATGGTGTAGTCCCTGCCGCGGGGAGATACCTCACATGCGTAACACGTACAATACCTATCATCCCAAAGGGTTAAATATCGTGAGTATCTCCATTGACAGTGATCCGAAGAATTGGCATCAGGCTTTGGAAGAGGAAAAGATGCCCTGGGAACAGCTTATCGATAATACTAAAACGGCATTCCGGGCTTATAACCTGAGCGGAGTTCCTTCCTCTATCCTTGTAGACGACAAGGGAAAAATCATTAATGTAAACGCAAGAGGCGGATGGCTGGATGCTGCCATGCAGGAAATCTATGATTAATCATATACACTTAAAAATGAGAAGCTTTATATTTATTATTTTACTCTCGGTCGTTTGCTCTTGTTCACAGCAAAACAACGACGATATCGTCGTAGACTTCAACGTGCAAAACATGACCTATTCCAAAATTGCCATTGTTGTCAGTCCGGAAATGATCAAGGAAACGGATCTGGACAAACACGGAAAAGCCAGCTGTACATTACAGGGGAATATGATATACGCCCGTCTGTTTTATGGCGAGGAAGCCAAAAATGTTTTTTTCCAGAAAGGCGATCGTGTCACAATTTCCTTTGATGCCAACAATTTTAAGGACGGCATGAAATTCGAAGGAAAAAACGCTCCGGTAATAGAATACCTCAATTCTATCACTTACAACCCGATAATCCCCCCCGAATACGAGCGCTCACTGGAGGAGATTGTCAGTCTTGTCAACGAGAAGACTGACGAGGCGGCCAATTTATTGAAAGCCCGGAAACTGGAAGCGGTAAATCCCGAATTTGCAAAACTGGAGGAGGGACGAATCAAGTATTCATATCTGATCAGTTTGGTTATGTATCCCATGGGACATATCATGTTCGACACAACTTACCGCCCGAATGAGGAATATTATTCAACATTGGAAAAATACGTACAGGAAGACGAAAGTCTGATTGACCTTGACATTTACAGGGAATTTATTATAGAAGCTGCCCTTGTGCTTGGAAGCAAGGATAAAGAAATCTCCGGCATCTACAATAAAAATGTCGCCCGGATGAAATACATCGCTCAACATTTCAAAAATGACAAGCTAAAACAATCCCTTCTGAACGAGATTGCCATCAGACAGATAAAGAACGGTATTAACAATATCACCGAACTGGAAAATATTTACAATACTTACGTGACTGACCCGACTCTACGGACTGCCTATAAAACAGAGTATGACAAACGGAACATTGCCGTTACCGGCAAACTTTCCCCGGACTTCCAGGCCAAGGACATTAACGGTAAAACTTACTCCTTGAAGGATTTCAAAGGGAAATATCTGTATATCGACATGTGGGCGACCTGGTGCGGTCCTTGTAAAAGAGAAATACCCTATTTGAAAGAACTGGAAAAGAAAATGGAAGGGAAAAACATCACCTTCCTCGGTCTTTCCACCGACGAGGATAAGGCAGCATGGGAAGAAACAGTCAAATCGGGAGAACTCTCCGGCGTTCAACTTTTGCTTGGGCGAGGGAGTCAATTCCAACGGGATTATAATATCGACGGTATCCCTCATTTCATTCTTATTGACCCGGATGGCAAGATTATCAACCCCAAAGCAGTCCGCCCTTCTTCAGCAGACGCCGAAAAGATTTTAAATGCTCTTCCTGGTATTTAAACGGGAATGGAATGCTCCAATATAATTCAAATCTATATCCTCATAAAAAGATATGATTGAATATATTCTGCCATTTTTAGAAAATTACTTTAAATTTACCGCATTCATTCAAATGAATGAAAAGTAATATGAATCAATAAAATGGAAAGACTATGAGTGAAATTATTTGCCACTGCTTTGAAGTAAGCAGAGAAGAAATTGAAAATGCAATTCGTGAAAAAGGATTAAAAACCGTCGAAGAAGTAGGCGAAGCGACGAACGCAGGACCCGGTTGTGGCGGCTGCCAGGAACAGATACAGGAGATTCTGGACGAAATCAATAGATAAAAAGGCCGTAAAAACGGTCTTTTTTATTATTGCTTTCAATCTAATACCGCATAGATAAGCTTCCAATATAACCGGGTCAAACAAAGCAGAAAAACCAAAATACTTTCAATCAATTCCATAAGATAGCACCGATTTACAGTTTCAAATATACGAAAATCTGAAAGTCAATAATTAAACAAAATGGCAAAACATGGACATTTTGATACAATTTCACGTAATAATAACACCCCACAGCCAAAAGAAATAACAAGAATATAAACGAAAAGCCGGGAACATCTGAATCGATAAGGTGGCTAAACGATGTCCCGGCCATATACAAGTATCCACTACAAAGTAACTCCTGTTTTAAAGATCGCAATCTCTTTAAAACCGGTAATTTCATGCTTCAATTTTTTACCATTCACAACCTCCGTCACAAAGCCGATGAACCTTTCCAGCACAGTCTCCATCTCCTCATCCTCCACCAGTGTACCTGCATTGAAATCAATCCAATTTGATTTATATCGGTACAATTTAGTATTAGTCGATATTTTCATTGTCGGCACAAAACTACCGAAAGGGGTCCCTCTTCCTGTCGTAAACAATACCATTTGACAACCCGACAAAGCCAATGAAGATGCAGCTACTAAGTCATTTCCCGGAGCCTGCAACAGATTCAACCCGTGCTTCTCTATGTGTTGCGCATACTGCAACACATCCATTACCAGGGCAGAGCCACCCTTTTGTGTACACCCCAGAGACTTATCCTCTAAAGTAGTAATACCTCCCTTTTTGTTTCCCGGAGATGGATTTTCATAGATCGGCTGATCATATTTCCGGAAATAACCCTTAAAATCATTGATCAAATGTACGGTTTTCTCAAACACTCCGGCATCACAACAA
>URJC01000365.1 GCA_900548135.1 uncultured Odoribacter sp.
AAATAGGGTTTAAAACCAATAGAGGTAAATAACAGGGTATCCCGTTTTCTCACTTTCAGTTGAAAACATCCTGCTTCATCCGAAACTGTTCCCCGGGCTTCACCATACCGGCACGTCACATCCGGCATGACCTCAGAAGTATGGATATTAATCACCACCCCCGACAATAAAATACTATCAGGCCTAGCAACCCTTTGTCCAAATGAGCAGACAGATACACCCCATAATAAAAAAAGAAGGATAAAACTAATTTTTACCATTCTCATTAGCAATCTCTGTATGTTGTAAAATATTCAAAAGTAATTCGCGGGCACGAAACAACTGGGCTTTTACCGTTCCTAAAGGAATAGCCAGCGTATCAGCTATTTCTTCATAAGAAAATTCATCGAAATAACGCAATTCAATTAAACGACGATACCTTCCTTTCAGCAAAGCCACTTTCTCACGCATGAAAGCAGCACGCTGTTGACGGATAGCCTCTTCATCCGGAGTACGGACGTCAGCCGGTATACTGTTGATATATCCACGATCTTCCGGATTAATATCATCCACATCCAAAGATACCATCTGTGCTTTTCTCTTCCGGATAAAGTCAATCGTATTATTGGAAGCGATCTTAAATAACCACGTACTGAAAGCAAATTGCGGAGAATAATAATTCAAACTGGTAAAGGCTTTCTCAAATGCTTCAAACATCAAATCCTCCGCATCGGTCCGGTTATTCACCATTTTTAATATCATGAAATACACCGAATCTTTATATCTCTTGAAAAGCTCACCATAAGCTTTTTCATCCCCGGCAATCGCATTACGAACTATCTTGTAATCGTATAAAGCCTTCTCTGACAAATTATTAGTTATCTCCATTTTTTACTGGTAAAGATTGAATAAATACTATAATACCATTTATAAACAAAACCTAAGGTATTTACAGTCAACGAAGTTAAGAATAATTTCCTTTGCCCGAGACGTTTTAAGCAAATATTTATTACAATTATATCAGTTAAAAATGTTAATATAACAGGAATTATAAAATATTCGCGGAATGCAGAGAAAATTATAAAATATAATACAATAATGTAAAATAAAAACTCAAGTATAAAATCAGCATTGCTCCACAGGCCAACATTCCAGGGCCACCTTCTTTTCGTCGCATAATAATAGGAATAATCATCCTTCCAAGCCTTGTACCCGTCATCCATAATCCTGACACGGGCATTTTCCTCCTTTACCACTTTCACAGCTCCTTTGCGGGACAACTCTTTCACCATTTCCGAGTCATAACCGATATATTCCTGAGTATTTCCGGTAAATCCTCTCTTTTCCAGATAATATTTCTTACGATATCCCATATTATGCCCATTTCCCATTACATTCATCCCACAACGCACCAAAAGCATCGTTTTCCAAAACCACAAAAAACGGAAATAACGGCGGATTCCCAGATTCATTTTACCCGGTTCATAATTCGAAAACCCAATAACAACAGCTGTATTAGCGTCAAAATGAGACTGCATTTCCCGGATCCAATACTGATTCTCAGGCAGGCAATGAATCTCACTGAATAAAAGGATATCGTAACGGGCAGCCAGCACACCTATATTAATAGCAATTTTCTTCGTTCTTCGGAATTTGGTATCCGGAAAAATCCGGGAAGTCTTCAAATGAGGATATTTCTTTTGTAATTCAGACAAAACCTCCTGCGTCTCATCTTCAGAACACTCATCAACCACAACTACCTCAAAAGAAGGATAATCCTGTTTCAGAAAAGCCTCTAAATTTTGCCTCAATAACTCAGCCTTATTCGAACAAGTAAGAATTACTGATACCCCTTCCTCGCCCTTTTCCTTATATATCCTTCCTTTTGACATCAATATGGCACTCCGGTAAAATAAAAATATCAAATGTCCCAGAAAAAAGATAATAAGTAAAATCAAATAAAATTTGTTATAGCCTAAACCATCCCAAAAAACAACAATATTACCCATGATATCATTCAAAACTTTATACATACAGAGCTAAAATGTTAAATCACATCACATTCTGCCCTTTCCCCAAAAAAACAGACAAATATAGTCACTTATTGACTATTTTTTTTGCATTTCAGAATATATTTTATCAATTTTACAAGGATGTCACAAGACATCTGCCATTATGATTTACTAACATTAATTTTAACACTATGACCCAGAAACCAAAAGGGATTATCGGTATTTTAACCGGAGGAGGAGATGTCCCGGGCTTGAACCCGGCAATCAGAGCTGTCACCATCCGTGCATTAAGAGAAGGCTACAAAGTTGTCGGCATACGGCGGGGCTGGAAGGGATTGGTAGATATTGTCCGGGATAAAAAAGTAGACAATTCTTGCAATTTCTTTGAGCTAACCGAGGAAATAGTTAATAAAGCCGGACGCACTGGCGGTACTTTCCTGCATACTTCCCGTACCCGTGCATCACACGTACCTAAAGCCGCCGTCCCTGAGCATTTGAAAGACAAATATTCCGATGAGATCAATGACTTAACTCCTGAAGTTTTAAAGAACCTTGAATTTATCGGTATTGATTACCTGATTCCCATTGGCGGGGACGATACGTTAAGCTATGCCGTACGTCTGAGCCAGGAAGGTGTGAAAGTGGTTGCCATTCCCAAAACCATGGATAACGATGTGCCGGGCACTGACTATTGTATCGGTTTTAGCACCTGTATCACCCGTACCATCGAATTAACCCACGATTTACGTACCTGTGCCGGCTCACACGAGCGTCTGTTGGTACTTGAGGTCTTCGGGCGTTATGCCGGTTTCTCAGCCATGCTGCCCACTTTGGCAGGGGCAGCCAACCGTTGTGTTATTCCTGAATATCAGTTTGATATAGAACGACTAGCGGAACTCCTATGCCAGGATCGCTATACAAATCCCAGTAAATACTCTGTTG
>URJC01000366.1 GCA_900548135.1 uncultured Odoribacter sp.
CTGACAAATTTGTATGCAGAGCCTTATCGCTCAGAATCCCAGGCGCGGGTTACGATGGGAGTGCCTTTACGGACGGATATCGGTGTGGAGCCTACTTATGACCGGGCGCAGCTGAGCGATAACTATCGTCAGATAGAGGAAGATTTAGGTGAAGCTATCCGGCTGATCGGACTCAGCGGCCTGAAGAAAACGATATACCATCCGACAGTAGAGGCTTGCCGGTTATTATTATCGAGAGTACAGCTTTTTCAAAAAAAATATGATGATGTGATTGCAACGGCAGAAGCGGTAATAAAAGCGGCCGGGTTGAAAAAATTGACTCCCGGAAGTGTTTCACAGCCTTTTATTACAACTGCAAATCCGGAAGTGCTTTATTCTTTCGGTGGAAATTCCAATGCAGCCGGTATTTTTGGTTCGACGATACAGCGCTTTGGTTTTGGTACGCACAAAGATCTGATCAACCGTTTCGGTGGAAATGATTTGCGTAAATCTTTATTCTTCAAACAAATTACGGATAATTCGCAATATACCGGTTACTATACCCGGAAAATGGATGCAGGGTATTGTAATCTGGCCTGGATTAATTTCAGGGCAGCGGAGGCCTGGCTGAACCGGGCTGAGGCATATGCTTGCCGGGGAAAAATCTCAGAGGCTCAGGCTGATCTGAAGCAATTGATGGAAAATCGGTATACAAGCCTGGATGGCATCACGATCCCGTCAGACCAACAAGCGCTGATTCAGTTTATCCGGGATGAACGGTTCAAGGAATTTTGTTTTGAAGAGCATTTCCGTTGGTTCGACCTGAGACGGATGGAAGAGAGCGAACGGCCGGAGATTGTTCATATCTATTCGGATGTGGATGCGAACGGGAAGAAATCAGGGAAATATACTTATCGTTTGCTGAAGAACGATCCGAATTATACTTTGTCTATACCTGAACAGGAAAAAGCAAATAATCCTTTTATTTATGATTATGAGCGGTTTGATAAAATGCCGGGTTAAAAATACATTGGTTTTGAACCACTAAAAGAAAAGAAATATGAAAAATTATATATGGTTTAGTCTGATCTGCCTGTTTCTGCTTCCGGGTTGTTATGATGAGGATGCTTTAACTCCTTCGTTAGCAGATAAAAACTGGAAGGATAGCCTGGAAATGGAGTATCCTCTGGTGAAAAAGTATTATGAAAAATACGGAGTGGGACTTTTGACCCGTTATGACCTGAACCGGGATTTGCTATATAACATGACTACTTCATCTATTCAGACCAACTCCTGGAATACCTTGCGTGTGGAACGGATGGAGCGGTCGACCGAGGTTGACAGTGCCCTGCAATTTCTGGATAAAACCTTATTGCAGTATTTTACCAATGAAGACTTTATCCGGGACTATTTCCCGAGGCGTATACTGGTGGGACGGGATGTTTTTCTGAGTAATTCGAGAAATTCCATTTGTACGGTGTGTATGGAATCGGATGCCCGGGTTTCTTCAAATGCAATCAATTCATTGCATAGTATATTCAGTCGGATCTCTTTTGCTGTGTCGTGTAAATTGAATACCATTTATTTTAGTGAAGAGAATTACAACAATTTTAAAATGGATAATCTCTACATATTTATCTCTTACCTGTTTGAACACAATGATTTATATAGCCTTTTCGGTGAGGATTTTTATCTGCCTTCTATGGAGAATTGTTATGGTCGCCCCTTGACCGGAGATGAAAACAGTTGGCTGGGACTGGGTGTATATGTAGAAGAGGGTGGTTCTCCGACTGACCGGTATACGGATAAATACTGGTATTGGAACAAAGGATTTGTGTCTACCAAATGGTTGCATCCTATTCCGGAGGTTGGTGTAAATCAGGGTATGATAGAATTACAAGGTCAATGGGGAATAACAGAACAATACATGTTCCCGACTAAAGAACGGGAAGTACGGACTTTGATCAATCAATTGTTGTTCGTTACCCGTGATGTCTGGGACAGTTATCCGGAGACTGTGAAAAAGCGCTTTGCCCTGTTGATGGCAAAATTTGATGAATGGGGCATCAATATCCGTGCTATCAATCCGGTGATTGCTGATGTGTTTCCACGTAATTAATTAAAAAAATAGATTATGAATAAGATATTTACAATATTGGTGTTATGGATTGGAGTGTTATGCCTGGGGTGTGAGGATGATCCCAAATTCCCGGATCCCGGATTTGATATGCTGACTGATAAACAGTTGACCATTCGCCGGGACACGGCAGAGTCGTATACCATTCATCTGAGGGTAAATGCTCCTGCCGGAATACAGACAATCCAGTTATTGGATGGGCGTACCTATGATGTGATAGATGATATGACTGAATATCAGGGAAAAACGGTGTTTGATTTTAGCCACGAGATTGGTTTTGAAGGAATTGATAAAACCCGGGATTCCGTATTGATTTATACTGTACGGATTGTGACCGAAGACCGTCGGGCCTATAACAGTTCATTTAAAATCAATTTGCTAAAGCTTTCTGTTCCGGAAATCGCTTTGGACGGAGGGAATATCATCGGTACAACGGCCCCCTTGGTAGTAACCCGTGGTAAAGTGACTACCGGTATGAATTCTATCAGGAGCATCCGGATATTTATCGATGATACTCAGATGATTGAGTTATCCGGAGATGAATTTAAAGGAGTATCGGAATATAATCTGGAGCAGATTGTTCCTTATGATTTTGAAACCGGAAAGGATTATGATCTTCGTATAGAAATCACAGATAGTAAGGACCAGATTCACAATGAGTTTGTTACGGTAAAAGGAATCGCTTTGAAAAAACCTCGCCTGATAACCTACATAAGGCGTGGTCAGGCTTATGCTACCTGGGAAATGACCTATGATGAGCAGGGACGGGTTAAAACTATTGATTGTGATAATCCTAATTTGGGGACGGTTGTG
>URJC01000367.1 GCA_900548135.1 uncultured Odoribacter sp.
CTAAAAGTTCTGCAGCCTGTGCAATTTCACGGGCTTTATCGTTGGCAGCAGCCAAATACTGGTAGAAATCACCGTTGTCATATGTTTCATAAAATTCGAGGGCTGCAGTTCCTTGTAATAATTTTCTTACCCGTTGCGCATCTTTGATACCCGGAAGTTCAATTACAATACGGCCAGAAATGTCTGCTTTACGAATGTTAGGTTGTGCCACTCCAAAACGGTCGATACGGGTACGTAAAATGTTGAAGGTGTTGTCGATTGCACCTTCAGCTTCTTTACGAATGACGTCCAGTACTTCCTTATTGGTTGCTCCGATTTTGATTTTATCCTTTAACTCTACTGTTCCGAAAAGGTCAGGAGAGGCTAACTGGGCATTGGGGGCAATTTTTTCAAATGCTTCACCAAACAAGGTTACAAAATCTTTAGGACTGGTTGTACGCATTTTGATTGCTTCCTCGATAGCCTGATTGAAAGCAGGATCTGGAGAATAATTACCCAAACTACGGACAACGTCGGCAACGTCAACTTCCATGGTGACATTCATACCTCCCCGAAGGTCCAAACCTAAGTTTAGTTCTAACTCCTTACATTCTTTGTAAGTGTATTGTGCAATACCCAGGAAATTGTATACTTCCTTGTTTGCAATAGAATCCAGATATGCTTTTTCCTTGTCCGGATTTCCCTGCGCAAATTCTTTCGCAGCTTTTTCAATCCGGTTGGTTTTCCAGGTAAAAGATAACTGGTAAAGACTCACCAACGCTAAAGCAATGGCAAGTAATGTAATCGCTCCTTTATTCTGCATTTTACAATAGATATTATATTACTTAATTTTTATTAATTCCTTTTGCAAGATTAATGCGCAAAAGTATAATATTTTTTCTAAAAAAATAGCCAAATCTGATTTTAAGTGATCAGATTTAAGATTTTACCTTAATGATGTATGGAAATTTCTTTATTCCGGAAGTCGATAGTCACCCCATAACGGACACAAAAATCACATCCCAGCAATCCGATGACTTTTCGTTTCAAGTGCTGATTATACATGTCATTGACATAATTCATATCAATGCTGGCTAATTGAGGATTTTTGATTTTGTATTTTCCTATTTTGATATATGCTGTTTTTATTAAATGGACATCATTGATTTGTCCACTGACGCTGCCGGATTGGATTTTACCTCTGTTTTCATCAGAAATCTTGTCGGGAAATGCTGCTTTGTCTATGACGGTTACTGAAGCTCCGGTATCAATAATCATATCTCCTTTGATGCCATCGATTTCCGCCCGGACAATCATGTGGAAGCTTTCATCTTCCAGTTTGACAATTTCTATCGGAATAATAATGGTTTTTATCTGATAAGGGGGATACGGTTTGGCAAAATGGCACGCTTTTTTCTTTTTTATTCTCCTCATTTTTCTCCTGATTTGTACACAGGCACAAAAATAAGAAACCGTCCCGATTATCAGGACGGTTTCTTTATTTTTAACCTAAAGATACGGGAAAATCCCATTTTTAGAACATTTTCATATTGTCCAGCACATCCATTACTGAGCGAACAGCTTTTGCTGAAGTTGCCAATTGTTCTTGTTCTTCTTTATCCAATTTTACTTCGATGATCTTTTCGATACCGTTTTTACCTAATACTACCGGAACACCCAAATAGATGTCTTTCATGCCATATTCGCCATTCAACATAGCACATACCGGGAATACACGATTCTGATCACGGATGATCGCTTCAACCATTTGGGCTGCTGCAGCACCCGGAGCATACCATGCAGAAGTGCCCATCAATTTAACCAATTCACCACCACCTACTTTGGTCCGTTCAATGATAGCATGCAGTTTGTCGGCATCGATCAGTTCACTTACAGGGATACCACCTACAGAAGTGTAACGTGGAAGCGGAACCATAGTATCGCCATGACCACCCAGTAATAAAGCCTGAATATCTTTGGGGGATACATTCAATGCTTCTGCTAAAAATGCACGGTAACGGGCAGTATCCAGGACACCAGCCATACCGAATACTTTAGAAGAATCTACTTTGGCAGCCAGAAAAGCACAATAACACATCACATCCAAAGGATTGGATACAATAATGATTTTTGCTTTCGGAGAGTGTTTGATTACATTTTCAGTAACAGATTTTACAATACCGGCGTTGGTGGAAATTAAATCGTCACGGCTCATACCGGGTTTGCGGGGAAGACCTGAGGTGATTACAACAACTTCTGAGTTATCAGTTGCTGCGTAGTCATTGGTTACACCTTTAATACGGGTGTCGTACAAATTGATAGGGGCTGTTTGCCACATATCCAGAGACTTTCCTTCTGATACACCTTCTTTGATGTCCAAAAGAACTACTTCATTTACGATGTCTTTTTCTGCAATGCAGTTGGCACATGTTGCACCAACATTACCTGCTCCAACGACTGTTACTTTCATTTTGTAATAATTTTATTGTTATACTTAATAATATATTATCTTTTTTGGAGTTTTTATCCCGACGTCAAATTTAAGTCTTTTTTGTTCCAATACAAAATATTAGAGAAAAAATTCTTTAATATTGAAGATAAATTTTAGTTGTTTGAACTTATTTTAGCTTGCGTTGAAAATGCAGAAACCAAAGTGGAAGTACAGAGCCTTTCAGAATGCTGGAAATGGTAATACTCCACCAGATTCCGGTCAGTCCCAGGGCTGGGATGGCAGTGAGTAAATAAGCCATGGGGATACGGGCACCGGTGAGAATGATACTGGTGAGTGCAGGAGGAGTTGTATGGCCGGTACCATTGAATGCCCCGGCAGTAACGGATTCTGTTACCATAAAAAGCTGGGAAAGAGCCAGAATCTTCAGGTAATTTCCTCCGGCTTGAATCGTTGCCCCTTCGTTAACAAATAAACTGAAAATTTCCCGGTTAA
>URJC01000368.1 GCA_900548135.1 uncultured Odoribacter sp.
CCTATAACTCAACCATCCGATGCATCGATCTGAAAAATATCGATTTCAACACAGTCCGATACCAATCGTTTCCCCTGGATAAAACCCGGCAACAACCCATTGAATACCTGCAAATAGAATAACATCAGGCCCTCCGTCACGAAAAACGAACGGCTGTCCGACAAAAAAACATAAACGAAGCCGGATAAACCTACTTAATTTTTTCCCAAGCCACTCCGATAGAAAACAGAACGCCCAGAATCAACTATAAGAACAGGACAATAAAAAATGCAGCCGTGACAGAAATTGCTGACGATCGCCAACGAGCGTCCATATCCTTTCGTAGAATATATATCAAAGATTTAAATTATTTCTATCATTTATCAAATGGATATTTCATTTTGTTTCTTTCAGATCAAATAAAAGACCAAGTGGTTCTTTACAGAAGAAAATCTTGAAACTATTTCTGAAAATAATAAAAAGCAGCATAATAATAAAAAACTCATTGTGCTTCAGAAAGTAAAACACATCGAGTCAGCTACACTGCCAATTTTGTAACACCACCTATCTGTTTTTAACCTCATAAAAATCAGATACGGATTACCTTTTACCTTTCAATACTTTTGCCGAAGACGCAAAATTACTACATAACCCCTGAAGATATTTATCTGAAGCACGCTCTGTCAGATAATCCAGAAAAGCCCGATACAAAAGTGCAGAAGGTTGCTCCTTTAAATCAAATGTTTCTTTCCAGGAAAGAAGATTTTCTTTAAAGGCAACAATATCACCAATAGTATCCGGGAAACGCTTAGCATATTTGATTTCCCACGTTTTAAACACATAATCTTCTATTATTTCCTCGTATCTCTGCTGAATATTGAAAATAACCTTCCAACTTTCAACTAAATCTGTATCCAGGGGATTATTCGGTTTAATTATTAATTCCCAGTCCTTTTTTTCGATATTATTTGTTACAGTTGGTTCATTTATAAAATTAAAAATTACTGATATTCCTTCATGCCGGCAATACGGATAATAAACCCGCCCATGCGTTTTTAATGAAACCAATACATCTTTATTTCCTTTTACCGGAGAAGGGTTGCACTTGTCTCCTATAGGAACCAGATTTTCAAAATTAACAGCAAGATGGGGGTATAATTCTTTGCACAGCCAATGATCTATTTCAATCCTGGATTGTCCGGGTATGTTTATAAAACTTTCCAGAGCACAAAACGGACAGACTTCAATATGACCATTTTCAGCAATAAATTCATTTATGTAAACATTCAAGTCAGATGAAAAATAATCAGCGAACTTTTTATTAGGCAAAGCATTTTTCCATAAGTGAATAAATAACTTTTCCAGGGGCTGTTGAAAATTTTTGGGAAATTCCTTTAAACGGACAGGCTTCAAATCACTTTGCTTTTTACATAAATCGCATACCCTATTGGTATCCTGCACAGCAGTCAGTATCTTCCTCTGTTCGTCCTCCGTCAACCTTTTATAGGCATCAAATACATCTTTAAACCGGTCATTAAGTTGAGTAGCTCCAAAAACAGAGATATACCAATCCGGGAATTCTATTTGGTCAAAGTAGGATGCAGTAGCCAACTGACCGAAAAAAGTCTCTGTCAGTTTATGCAATTCCCCTAACCCCGTCTCATTTTTTACAAGATTAAAAATCATTCCTCCTGACTCTTTTTCAATTCATGTAATTTACCAAACAAAAATTGTTTTTCGCTGGATTCTCCGAATTCCAGGATTGCTTTTCTGACCTCATTAATATCCTCGGATTGAATAGCTTGTTCCAGTTCTTTACGTGCCCTATCGGGAATTAGCACATTGGTATCTCCCAACCTTTTCATAATATAGTCAACTGAAGCTCCATAAGTTTCAAAATCCAGCTTTTTAGTGAGTGTTTTACCTTCTTCTCTCTCAAACCAAATCACATTTTTACTCTTACAGTCCGAAAGCATAATCGGGGAATGGGTGGAAATAATAACATTTTGCCGGCGTTGGTGCTTATCTTGTACCCGTTCGATCCGTTTCAAATAAATGTCATTCAATGTACTAAAAAATTTAGCACTCCAAGTTGCATTAAAATGAGTAGAAGGTTCATCCAGAATAAAAATAACCCCCTCCTCCTCCATGAGGAGCAAGGCCCCCAGAATCTGGATAAACTGATGTTCCCCGTCAGAAAGATTTTTATACAACACACGACTACCATCCGATCGTTTCACCAGATATACTTCGTTGATATAAAACACTTTATCTTCCTGTATAATTTCAGGAAGCAGTTCTGACAAATTCTTTCCAAGCCCCGCTTTTTTAGCTTCTTCCCTCAATTCCTCCGAATAATTATATAAATTCAAAAGTTCAAGCAAATAAAGATTCTGAAAAAATCCGGTGATACGTTCTGCTGCAAAAGTTTCCTGAAAAGCCCTTTTCAACTCAGGATCTACCTGAAAATAAAGAGTTAACCGGATCCATCCCCCTTCTACCGGATCAGAACTACTGTTCTCAAACACAAAATGCTGGGTTGTGGAACAATGAATCAAATCCGTTACAAAGGTCTGTAACTGAACGGGAATATCCACTTTCTGAAAAAACAAAGACCGGAAACTTTCCAAAAGCTGTTCCACTTCCGAACTTTCTGAAAATTCTTCCATTCTTTCCTTTAGCCGCTGGTAAGAATAATTCCGTTTGATATTCAAATTGAAGGTTATCTGAAACGAGCGTATATCCTGTATATCGACAATTTGCTTCATATAATCCAACTCGTCATTCTCCAACCCGGGATTCAGGATATTATCCTTAAATAAAAAGTTGGCCAAAAGCACAGCAGCATTGGAGCGGTAGTCCATAAAATAAAGCCGGTTTAAACGGGTATTCCCTAAATGTTCTGCATTATGGGTGGCCCGCT
>URJC01000369.1 GCA_900548135.1 uncultured Odoribacter sp.
GGAAATTACTATACCAATTTGGGCGGTTGGTGGAAGAAACTCGTCCCCACATAGTATCAATGGAGAATGTGCCAGAATTAGAAAAAGAAAAAGTTTTTAAAGATTTTGTTTCCACGTTAGAAGGCTTGAATTATATTGTAAATTATCAAGTTGTAAATGTCGCAAATTATGGCGTACCGCAACGGAGAAAAAGGTTGATTTTGCTTGCGTCGCGTCGCAAAGAAATAAAACTTATTGATGCAACACATCAAAAACATCTGACAGTTAGAGACGCTATTGGTAGCTTACCGAGAATTTCCGCTGGAGAGGCAAATGAAAACGATAGGCTTCATATTTCGCCAGCACTCTCTCCTATCAATTTGGAACGAATACAACATTCCGTTCCCGGCGGTACATGGCGTGATTGGCCTGAACGTTTAGTATTAAACTGCCATAAAAAAGAAGGCGGAAAAACTTATGCATCAGTATATGGTAGAATGAAGTGGGATGATTTGTCTCCTACTATCACCACACAATTTATCGGTTATGGAACCGGACGTTTTGGACATCCAGAACAGGACAGGGCGATTACTTTACGGGAAGGCGCTATTTTACAGTCTTTTCCTCCTGATTATCAATTTTCGCCTAGCAATGTTGAAGTTCCGATAAGGAAAATAGCACGCCATATAGGAAATGCTGTTCCGCCTCGTTTGGGCGAAGTGATTGGAGAAAGTATAATTAGAAGTTTACCTAAAAAGAGACAAAAGAAAGCGACGATTGCAAATGAAAGAGAAAGAATACAAACTTAATATTGATCCCCGTATTTTGGAATTATTAGGTCCAAGCCTGTATACAAACATTTATTATGTGCTAGCTGAATTAATTGCTAATGCTTACGATGCAGATGCCCACAATGTATATATCATTGCTAACAAGGATGATATTACCGTTGAAGATGACGGCAAAGGAATGTCATATGCTGACGGCGATATCCAGAAATACCTTAATGTTGCCGCGGTTTCTAGAAATACCGATGCCGAATCTCTAACCCCTATGAAACGGAAGAAAATGGGGCGTAAAGGCGTAGGAAAACTAGCTGCCCTATCGGTTTCTGAGAACGTTCTTATAAAGACGATTTCAAATGGAGAAAAATCAGGGTTTGTATTATCTCGCCATATAAACGACAATAATTTACTTGTGCCGCTCACTGACGAGCAAATTTCTTTCGAAAGAGTATCTGGCAACGGTACTTCTGTCGTTATGCAGAATCCGCAGTACAAACTTCATAGTACATTAAAGGCAATTAAACGCAATTTACTTAAGATATTCCCGTTAGTAAATGAGAAGTTTAAAATTCACCTAATTCGGGGAACGGAAGCGGAAACCATTGAGAACTTTGATAAGGAAATGATTTCAGAACTCTCTACTCTAATTACTTTAGGGGATGAATTTACATATCTTAATGATTTTTTCCAGACGCCATATGGAAATGAAATAGCAGAACTCCGCAAAAATAAACCTTTAGCAACAATGCCCATTAGTATGGATGACAAATCTGGTGTTGAACATACATATAACGTAGAAATCAAAGGATGGATAGGAACTTATACATCAACTCGCGGCAGAAAAGTAGAGTTAACGGATTTTCCTGATAATTTTATTTCTCTGTATGCCAACCAAAAAATGGGCGAATTTAATATACTTCCTGTTGTTGGACAAAATAAATTGAATGAAGTCTATGTCGTAGGTCAACTTCATGTTGATATTTTTGAACTGACGGAGTTACCCGATATGGCTCTAAGCAATCGTCAAGGATATAAAACGGATGATCCTCGCTATCAGGCGGTACTAGATTATGTTAGAAAAACTTTATTGCCTGATATCTTGAAAATGCGAGATTTGTTTGTGTCTTTGGGCAAAAAGAAAAAAGAAGAAAAAAAGCTAGAACAGCAACGTCAAAACGAAGCTTCATTTAAAAAGTCGGTAGATACTTTCAGAAAAAACACCGCTAAGAAAGCAGCTCAAAAAATTTCTTCTCGTTTAGGTATTAGTACAGAGCAAGCTGATGAAGTAGAGGCAATACTTTCTGATGAAATAAACACCAACAGTCCGGATATGGGGATTAAAAGCATTATTGATTCTCAAAAGAAGAAATTGCTAATTAGTCAGACATATCGAGACAAGGATTTGGCGGATATTATTTACAATATGTTGGTATTTAACAACGTACCGCCCGAAGATATAATTTATACAAACTGTGATGATGAAGTATCACGCATCCCAGAAGGCGACGTAGGAAAAAGTGGGATATACGACTATTTGCGAGATTTCTTTGTTGATAGTTATTCTACGCAAAAGATTTATGTTATTTTCGTTACAAGTCATAATACGAAAAGTTCATGGGGTGCATTGATGGAAGTTGGCGCAGCATGGATAACTCAAGTTGAGCATAAAATATTTAACATTTACGATTTTCGCCCCGAACATCCTTTAGACGATGAACAGCAATGGCATTCAAGTTCTAGAGATGATGACGGTAATCTTTATATGTCAAAATTGAGCGTAGACATTTTTGCTCAAAAAATCGAATATATATGCGATAAATTGGGCTATAAAAAAAGAACCCGTCAGGAAAACAAGGATCATTTGTCAACATTGGTAAAGGTTACACCTCGTTAAATATGAAAGCACGCCCCAATTTTACTAATCAGTAATTTGGGCGTGCTTTTAATATTATATAAGCGTGGCGTTGTTATGTCTGATGCGGTATCTTTAACTATGGGAAACTCCGTTCTCCCATCGGGAAACGGTTTTGTTGGTCACGCCAAGCTTTTCTCCGAGCTGCTCCTGCGTCAAACCTTTCTCTTTCCGCAGGGCGGCAATAAATTTTCCAATCT
>URJC01000370.1 GCA_900548135.1 uncultured Odoribacter sp.
GCTGTTCTGAAACAACAGCCAAAGTATGCTCCTCCGGAGTCTGTAAATACCCATAAAAATGTGTTTTCTCACAACGCATCAAAGTAGGAAAATATTTATGAAACCATTCCGGATAATGATCCATATAAGTATCGATGCCCAATTTTAAACCGGCTTTTTGGGGTTGGAAAGGAACAACAGCCCGGTTAGTCAAAGTGACTTCAATAGCCGGCCATCCCCGGTGTTCCTTGTATCTCAACACACATTCCACACCTTCGAGAAAACAATGAAACGTATATCTCCCACAGGCAATCCATTGTCCCTTTTGCTCTTTATCCTCACTTTTCAGGTAGAAACAAGGACCGGCTTTGTCTTTGTTTTGAAAAAAAGGAATCGTATCATTTCCTGCCTTTGTCCGGTAAACAATCTCCTGTAATGTTCCGTCAGGTGCAATATGGCATTCCCAGTTTTTTTGCTTCAAAGGAGTTTGTGCTTTTACAACCGACAGTAAAAGCATACACCCCACAACAATCCAAGCTTGCTTCATCTTTTCCAGATTAAAACCGTTTTACAATTTTTTTACAAAGAAAAGCGAAAAAAAGTATTTTCAAAACACTTTCAGGTATCTATAATTCAATAAAAACAAACGTTGGCATATTTTTTCTCCTTTCAACACTTGCATTTCCGAATTTTTTATTTTTCCTTTGTTTTGTCAATTCAATCCTTAAGAAAGATTGTTTGAATTATAAAGAGGAGTTGAGAGACTGGGCTCCGTGAAACTCCGACAACCTCCGGAATTCCGAAAGGTGCCAAAACCCGGCCTGAAATACAGGAGTTATAATTTTAAACAAAAGTAAAGATGAAAAAATCAGATTTTCCATTCCATGTAACTGACCGGAAAAACCGGAATTTAAAATTTTTCCCTCTTTTCACATCTTCTATGGATATGCGCTGCATGCGCTGATTCTTTTACCCTACCCAAACATTTTTACCAGCACCCTTTGTAAGACATAGGGATGCGTGAATTGTTTACATTATGATCGGTCTCTATCCACAATCCGGAGGGCATCCAAGTGTAAACCTGACAATATTACAATGAAATAAACTGATAAATCATGAAAACATACGCAGAAATCAATGAAAAAATAAAAAAGGGTACGGCTGTAGTACTCACCGCAGAAGAAGTCTCCGAATTATCCAAAACTCTCACCCCAAAAGAAATTGCAGAAAAAGTGGACGTTGTGACTACAGCAACTTTCGGAGCCATGTGTTCCTCAGGAGCATTCCTGAATTTCGGTCATTCAAATCCTCCAATCCGGATGGAAAAAATCGAACTCAATGGCGTAAGGGTAAGCGGAGGACTGGCAGCCGTGGATACTTATGTCGGGGCTACCGATTGTAATCCTGCCTCTCCTGCTTACGGAGGGGCCCACATTATCGAAGACCTGGTCAATGGCAAGGATATTACCTTAGAGGCCTGGGGTAAGGGAACCGATTGTTATCCCCGCAAACATATCAAAGCCGTAATCAACAAAGACAGTATCAATGAAGCTATCCTTTACAACCCACGCAATTGTTACCAGAATTACAATGTTGCCACCAACACGACCGATCAGATCAAATACACCTATATGGGAACTCTGCTGCCGAAAATGAGGAACGCTTCTTACAGTTCTGCCGGCGAACTTTCTCCTCTTTTAAACGACCCGGAATGCCGGACTATCGGGCTGGGTACGCATATCTTTTTATGTGGTACTGATGGTTACGTCACCTGGAACGGTACGCAATTCAACACCTCCAAGCCGGTCAATGAACATGGCATTCCGATTGGGAATGCCCGTACCATTGCCGTGACCGGAAACCTGAAAAAAATGAATACACAATATTTGCGCGGAGCTTATATCGAAAAATATGGTGTTTCTATGTATGTCGGTATCGGTATTCCTATTCCTGTCCTGGACGAAGATCTGGCTAGCCGTGTCTCCATTCGCAATGAACAAATAGAAACAAATGTGGTGGATTACGGTAACGGAAACCAGGTATTGGGGAAGACCAATTACGCTGCTCTCCAAAGTGGTTCTATCGAAGTGAATGGACATAAAATCCGTACCGCCCCACTGTCCAGCCTGGCAAAAGCCCGGGAAATTGCAGCCATCCTGAAGGATTGGATCCAAAAGGGCGATTTCCTGCTCTCTGAGCCGGTTCGCCCAATGCCCGCGAATACCAGTTTGAAAGGCTTAACTGCCATCGATGATTGATTAACAACCCAGTAATTCTTGAATACCATGATAAAAAAAGTAGTATTATCCTTTCCGGTAGATGCAACAGATCGGTCATTAACCTATGACCTCGTCAAATTATACGATATCCGGATTAATATATTAAAAGCAGAAATCCAGGCAGGCAAATCCGGAAATCTGCTGGTGGAATTAGAATCAGATGAAGACAAACTGGAATTAGGCATTGCTTATCTGGTTGACAACGGAGTGACAGTCAGCCCTGTTTCCAGTAAAGTATCTTATGATGCCAGTCTTTGCATCGACTGTGGCAATTGTGTATCAGCTTGTTTCTCACATGCTTTGACCATCGGGGCTCCCGATTGGAAATTACATTTCAACCCGGAAAAATGCATAGCCTGTAAGCTTTGCCTGAAATCCTGCCCGTTGAAACTGTTCAGGATCGAATTTGCAGAAGCATGAGGACGATAAACAATGAAAGATAAACGAATCAGGACGAATAAGTGACCGCTGTGGAGTATATAAACCGAACATACCGCCACCATTTCCGGCAAGACCGCTGGGCTTACTTTGTTGTAGAATACAAAGAAACAGATTTGTGTATTGGGGTTGACAAAACCTCATGGCAACCGGATTTGATCCACTTTGCAAGCCAATA
>URJC01000371.1 GCA_900548135.1 uncultured Odoribacter sp.
TATTTTTGCATGCGCGGCAAAGGTATCAAAATTTTTAATAATTTCTGATTCAAAAGGTATTAATTCCGGGAGATAATATTTTGCCTTGAGGTACGGGCGTTGAGGGGCATAAGTTATGAGGGATTATTGGATTCGGAAAGGCTGTATGAAATAAATAGTTTATATTTGTTGTGGTAATAATTAAATTTTATGGATCAGTTATTCGGAGAATATATCTATGTGGAGGATGCTTATGAAAATAACCTGAAGCATATTTCTTTACAAATACCCAAAAAGCAAATAACTATATTTACTGGTGTTTCTGGTTCCGGTAAGTCTTCTTTGGTTTTGGATACCATTGCAGCCAAGTCCCGTAGGGAATTAAATGAGACTTTTCCGAGTTTTGTTCAACAGTATTTGCCTAAATATGGCCGTCCTCATGTCGGGAGTATTGAAAATCTTCCGGTAGCTATTGTGATCGACCAGCGGAAACCAGCTCCGAATGCCCGTTCCACAGTAGGTACTTATACTGATATTTATGCTTTGCTTCGTTTACTTTTTTCCCGGATAGGGCAACCTTTTGTCGGTTATTCAGATACTTTTTCGTTCAATCATCCCCAAGGGCGTTGTAAACGTTGTGATGGTCTGGGAGAGGTGACAGAATTAGATGTGCATAAGTTAGTGGATTTTAATAAGTCTCTCCATGAAGATGGAGTGATTAATTACGGAACTTTTAAGCCGGGTGAATGGCGTTGGATTCGTTATGCTTGTAGTGGGCTGTTTGATCTGGACAAAAAGATAAAGGACTATACCCCTGAAGAATTAGAGTTGTTTTTATATTCACCGCAGATTCGTTTGAAGAATCCTCCTGCTGCTTGGCCTAAAACTGCGAAGTATGAGGGATTGATGACAAGAATGTATCGTAGTATCATTAATTCTGAGGAAGGGAAATTGCACCGCAAGCAATTGGAACCTATGATTACGCAAGGTGTTTGTCCGGATTGCAATGGGACACGGTTGAATCCTACCGTATTATCCTGTCGTATCAATGGAAAAAACATTGCTGAAGTAGTGTCTATGGCTATTCCGGATATAAAAGATTGGTTACAAACTATTCATGTGCCTTTGGCAGAAGATTTAAAACAGGCATTGACGGCCCGTTTGGTTGCTTTGATTGATATTGGTTTGGGATATTTGACCCTGGACTTTGTCAGGCGGAGAGGCTCAGCGGTGTAAGATTGCTAAGTATATTAATTCGGGATTATCGGATATATTATATGTTCTTGATGAACCTAGTGTGGGTTTGCATAGTCATGATATCCGCCTGTTGAAAGAATCGGTACGTAAATTGAAGGAACATGGAAATACAGTATTGTTGGTTGAACATCATAAAGAAATGATCCGGATCGCTGATCATGTTGTTGATATGGGGCCGGGTTCAGGTGTGGAAGGAGGACATGTTTTATTTCAGGGTGATTATGCGGGTTTATTGGAAAGTGGAACCCTGACAGGACAGATGTTGACAGAGAAATTGCCTTTAAAAACAGAGGTCCGGCAACCGTCATGCTGGTTCACCTTGAAACATGCAAAAGAACATAATTTGAAAGATATAACAGTGAATATGCCTTTGGGAGTACTGACTGTTGTGGCTGGTGTTGCCGGTTCAGGAAAAAGTTCCCTGATGGAGTATTTTCGCTGCAAATATCCTGAAGAGGTAATCTATATCAGCCAAAAAAATATAGGGATCAGTTTACGTTCGACTCCGGCAACCTATCTGGGGGTTGCTGATGATTTTCGCAAGCTTTTCGGAAAGAAAAGTGGGGCAGGGATAGGGATGTTTACTTTTAATGGGAAAGGAGGTTGTCCTGTATGCGGTGGAAAAGGAGTAATTGTTTCAGATATGGCATTTATGGATGCGATTGAGACGGTTTGTGAGGCTTGCGGGGGATTACGCTATTCGCCTGAGGCTTTACAATATAAAGTGGATGGATTGAATATGGCTGAAGTGATGGATCTGACTGTCCGGAAAGCGTCTATGCGTTTTGCGGGAACAGATATTGAAAGGAAACTGTATCCATTGGTTGAGGTTGGATTAGGTTATTTGCATTTGAATCAGGCTCTTTCAACTTTATCTGGAGGTGAATTACAGCGGGTAAAATTGGCATCTTATTTGGGTAGTAAGGGAAAAGTTTTTGTTTTGGACGAACCTACAGATGGGTTGCATGCTCAGGATATTCACCGGATTATTGCTTTATTTGATAGGATGGTAGACCGGGGAAATACTGTTTTTTTAATTGAGCATAATCTGGATGTGCTCAAAGCAGCCGACTATGTAATCGAGTTAGGACCGGAAGGAGGGCAAATGGGCGGGGAATTATTATTTGCCGGTACTCCCCATGAGCTGTTGGCTTGTCCTGTATCGGTTACGGCACCTTTCTTGCAGGCAGAATTGCCGGGATGATGGTATTGGCTTGGTTTGATTTAAAACGGAATTATTTTAATATTCCAAGTACATTTAATAAAATCAGAAAAATACAGATGGGGGCTATATACTTAAGTATGAAAGTGTAAAGCTTAAAGAAATGTATTTTCAAACGGCCGTTGTTGCTGAGTTCACTGTAAAGGATGGCTTTATCCAGGTACCAGCCGGCAAAAATGCAGATCAGAATACCACCTATGGGAAGGAGGATATTGGAACAAAGGTAGTCACATGTATCGAAAATGCTCATACCGAAAATCTTTGTGTCACGGAGAGGACCAAAAGATAAAGTGTTGAAACTTCCGATGGAGGTGATGAACAAAGTTGTGATCATTGTAGCTACCGGACGTTTTAATTTTTTTTCTTCTACTAAATATGCAACAGGAACTTCCAGTAAAGAG
>URJC01000372.1 GCA_900548135.1 uncultured Odoribacter sp.
TCTGAATTGCCTGATATGCATTGAAATGCTGGGAACCGGAAGTTCCGACAGAAAAACGTAACTTCAGCATATTGACCCAGGAAACTTCTTTCAGGAACGACTCGTTGTGCATATTCCAACCGATCCCAACCGCCCAGAAAGGAGCGAAACGCTTGTTGCTACCGAATTGCGATGAACCATCCATTCTTCCCGACAAGTCAGCAAAATAACGATTGTCGTAAGTATAGTTGACATTTCCCGTAAAACCGACAGAACGCACGGTCGATTCAGCCCCCGAAGGCTTACCGTTTTTCTCATATTGCAGGGCACTGGAAATATCGTCAAAATTTTCGTTTGTAAACCCTTCTGCTTTAAAGCTGGAACTCCTGGAGCGGCCTTCCCGTAAATTCACATCCACACCTGCCACCAGCAAATGTTTTCCAAAAGACTGATGATAAGCAAGATTCAAACTTCCTTCATAACTGAAACTATTGGAAATACCATAAGCATAAGTTCCCTTCCGAAACATATCATCTTCCGAATAATCAGCAAAATCGGTATGATCAGCCGGTTTGAAAACCCGGGTTTCATCGGTATTCTTTGTAATCCCGAAACGCCCACGCAGATCCAGAGTTTCCAACACCTTCCATTCCAACATAAAATTGTTGGTTATGTCTGTATTATTTCCCCGGTCATAAGTATTCAAAGTGGCATTATACAATGGATTAACAGGCAAACGCGACCAACGGAAGGCATAATCGCTCTCTCCCGAATTACCCAAGCGTTTCAATATTTTTCCATTTTCGTCATGTGTACGCCAGTATGGATTCATTTTAGCATATTCACTGAAATCTCCATAAGGCGATTCCTGCCGTTTTCCGGCACTGATCATCAGATTATTGGAAAATTTCAGGTTCTTCCAGTAATAAGAAAGTTGAATCGCACCATTAAATGTTTTCCGATACGATTCCTTCATCACTCCCCGGATATCATTCCATTGCAGAGAAGCCGAATACCGGAAAGATTTATCCCCTCCTTCCACTTTCAGGGCATGGCGCTGTCCCACTGAAGTCTGCAAAGGCTTCGACAACCAATAGGTATTCACCCCGCTATTCACTTCATCGAGCAAATAACTGTAATAACGCTGTAGTCTCCAATCCTGATCGGGATTGGAAGGTTTCGAATACAATCCCACCCGTTTTTCCAATTCCAGTTTTTCACGGGCCTCCAGCAGATCGTATCCCGTCAAATCAGGTATCTCTATGTTGACATCCCCTTTATAAGAGACCCGCAACTGTCCCATAGCCGGTTTTTTGGTCGTTATGACAATTACCCCGTTGGCTCCCCGCGAACCATAAATAGCAGTGGCCGAAGCATCTTTTAAAATAGTCAGTGTCTCCACTTCATTTTCATTGATATCGATCAATTTCTGCAAGGTAGTCTCAAAACCATCCAGGACAATCAAAGGAGTATTCAAATCCACCCGGGTCTGATCTTTCAATTCATCTACATTCGGAATACTGGAATTTCCCCGGATTTGCACCTCCGGTAATTTATTCGGATTGGAACCAAAGGCATTGTTTTCGATAATATTAATCGACGGATCGATATTATGCAGGGATTGTAATAAATTCCGGTTCCCGAATTGCTGCAATTCCTTGGCGGTAACTGTTGTCGCCGACCCGGTAAAACTAGCCTGTGACTTCTGAAAAATTCCGGTCACTACCACCTCGTCCATCTCGGCGACCTTTTCTTCCAGTTCCACATTCAATTCTTGTTCTCCCTTGTAAGTAACTTCCCGGGAATTCATCCCTACAAACGAAAATACCAAAACCAGTTCGTCTCTCTGCGGGATTGTCAAAACATAGTGTCCTTCCGCATCAGTCACAGTACCCAAACTGGTCCCTTTGATCATCACCGTCACTCCCGGTAAAGGTTGTTTTTTGGTATCCGTCACCAAACCTTTGATTTGAATCTTGGTGTTTTTTTGCTGCTGAAGTCTGCGTATCGTAATGACCTTATCGATAATCTCATATCCAAATCCCCGTTTCACAAGTACTTCATCCAACACTTGCTGCAATGAAGCATTTTCAAAATCAACACTTACCCGGTCATTTTCCCCAAATATTCCTTTCTGATAAAAAAAACGGTAATCAGACCGACTTTGTAATTCTTCCAGTACTTCGGTCACCAATACATCCGTTTTTTGAACACTGAACTGATTTACCTGAGAATACACCCTGCAAGCTTCCCAAACAACACAGAAGAAAAAAGATCTTTAATTTCATGACTAAGAGAATTCTCTGCCATTTTCCCGAAGGAGAATAGCCGCACATTGCACTTTTTTTCATAATTTTGTAACACATTAATTAAACAATACATCTGCGACCAACAGATGCTTTATTGTATGAAGAGGGAAAAGCGACCAACTTTTTCCTCTCCTTTTTTATTATTCCACAACCAAAGAACGTCCTTTCACAGCAAAACGGACCTGACTACCACTTTCCAAAACTTTCAGCAATTCTGATAATTCTCCGTAACGGGGAAGATTTCCTTTAAAAACGAGTGTTTTTGCCTGCACATTTTTATAGAAAACTTCCACATCATACCATCGGGCCACCTTCCCCAAAATGATTTCCAACGATTGATCATCAAATACAAACATGCCATTTTTCCAGGAAATCACTTCTTCTATGTTTACCTTACTCTTGGCCATATCCCCATGTTCAGCTTCCACTACGGTCTGTTCCCCGGGTTTCAGGTTCATTTGCTTTCCTGAACCAACAGCCGTCACAGCCACGCTTCCTTCAACTAAAGTAGTATACACTTGCTGCTCGTCCGGATAAGCATATACATTAAACTGTGTACCCAATACTT
>URJC01000373.1 GCA_900548135.1 uncultured Odoribacter sp.
TAAACGAACACGGCTGACACCATCCCGGATTTTCTTCGCTCCTGTAGGGCAAACTTGTGTGCAATGACCACAATAGATACAGCGGTTTTCTATGATATAAGCCTTGTTTTCCTCAATTTGGATGGCTTTTACAGGACATTCCCGCACACATTTGTAACAATCCTGGCAGTTGTCAGGTTCTGTGTAGATGGGTTTTAAGTCTGAAGCTTTATTCATGTCGGAAGGATAAGCATTTGTTATTGGGGTATAGGGAATTCTTCCTGAAGAATGCGATATAAGCCCGAAAGAGTGACTTCTTTGTAGATTTTGTCGTCTATCCGGAGGATGGGCCCACTGTTGCAAAGTTCTTCACAGAGATGCCCCGAAAAAGAGATTTCTGCCTCCAGTTGGTTTTCTGCGATGTATTTCCGGATAACTTCCAGATGTATATTATTTCCCCGGGAGTAACATGAACTTCCTAAACAGATTCTGATTTGACGCATACCTGAAATATTTTGATACAAATATAGGTTTTAATTGTAGATTTCAAATTTGGGGTGGTAAATTTAGCTTATACTTTATGAGCTTAATGAGACGATTGGATTTCTTGTTTATGGAAATAAAAAAACCGCCCTTTTAAGAGCGGTTTTGGGTTATGCTGATGTCACTTTATTTCTTTGCAATCTCTGCTTTGTTTTTGCCAAATTTGTTCCGGAAATCATAAGACAACGGGGTGGCGACGAATAGAGACGAATATGTACCCACTATAATACCAATTAACAAGGCGAATACAAATCCTTTGATAGAGGTACCACCGAAAATGAAGATGGCTAACAATACCACCAAGGTTGAAAGTGAGGTACTGAACGTACGGCGTAAAGTTGAGTTCAACGCAGCATCTGTGTTTATTTTATCGTCCCGTTTCGGATACAGATAGTGATATTCACGGATACGGTCAAATACAACTACAGTATCATTAATGGAGTAACCGACTACGGTCAGGATCGCAGCAATAAATGCCTGGTCAATTTCCAGTGAGAACGGCAACAAACCAGAGAACAGGGAGAAAATACCCAGTACTACAATGGTATTATGAGCCAGACCTAATACTGCACCTGCACCATATTGCCATTTGGTGAACCGGATCATGATGTATACGAAGATAACGATCAAAGCAAAAATCACGGACCAAATTGCTGCGCGGGTTACGTCTTCTGCTACGGCAGGCCCTACTTTCTGAGACATCTGACGATAGTCTGTCAGGAATACTTCTTTTGTTGTACCTGCAGGAATATATTCTTTCAAACCTTCATAAAGCAGCGTTTCTACTTCATCGTCTGCTTCTGTTCCTTCGTCAGCAATTTTATATTTTGTAGTAATTCTGACCTGATTATCTCCACCAAAGGTTTTAACTTCGGGAGTACTGCCATATACTTTAGCCAGGCTTTCGGCAACGTCTTCAACCTGTACCGGCTGACTGAAAGTTACAGTATAGGTTCTACCTCCAACAAAGTCAATACCTTTGTCCAGTCCTTTGGTAAATAAAGAAACTATACAAATGACAGTAATGATACCAGAAACAATGTAACCTACTTTCCGTCTTTCGAGGAACGGGAAATGAACATCACGTAGCCAGTTGGCTGTAAATGGAGTTGTGAATCTTATGTTATCGTTTTTCTTAGAAGAATAGTCTAAGATAATACGAGTGATAAAGATTGCACAGAATAGAGAAGTAAAGATACCAATGATCAATGTGGTTGCGAAACCTTTGATAGGTCCTTCACCGAAGTAGTACAGGATAAAACCGGTTAATAAGGTGGTGACGTTACCGTCGATGATTGCAGAGTAAGCTTGTTTATAACCTTCTTTAATTGCAAGCTTCATACCTTTTCCGCCTCTTAATTCCTCCTGAATCCGTTCATAAATCAACACATTGGCGTCGACTGACATTCCCATGGTCAATACGATACCCGCAATACCCGGTAATGTCAATACAGCACCGATGGAAGCCAATACACCAAACAGGAAAAACAAGTTGGTAAATAGAGCGATATCGGCAGCCAAACCTGCGCCACGGCTATAGAAGAACAGCATGTATAACAATACGAGAGCGAATGCAATGACAAATGACCACATACCGGATTGGATGGATTCACTACCCAGTGACGGTCCTACAATTTCGTCAGCAATGATACGTGCTGGTGCAGGCAATTTACCAGATTTCAGAATGTTGGCAAGGTCCTGAGCTTCTTTTACATCAAAACGGCCGGTAATCTGTGAGTTCCCTCCCGGAATTTCACCATTTACGGTCGGGGATGAACATACATAGCCATCCAGCACAATCGCAATGCTATGGCCTACGTTTTCTTTGGTCAAACGAGCCCATATCTTTGCTCCTTCACCATTCATATTCATGGAAACAACCGGACGTCCGCTGTTTTGATGATCGAATTCCTGACGGGCATCTACCACTGCACCACCATCTAACGGTGCTTTACCGTCGCGGGTTGTAATTTTAATCGCATGTAAAGGGACAATGCCGTTTTCTGCTTTCATTTCCCATAATAAACGGGCATTACGGGGTAATAAAGCTTTGATTTGCGGTAAAGCCAACAGGGCATTAATAGCACCTGTGTCTTTCAAACGTGCTTGACCCACCATTGAACCGGTCGGAATCAGTTGTCCTCTCTGGTCTACATTGGGGATCAAGAGTGAAAAAAGAGGATTCTGCTTTTTGAATTCTGCTTCGCTCGCATTTAGTTTGTTCAGAGAATCCTGAGCAGTAACATTGGCAATTAAACTATTTTCAGTTGTATCTTTTTTTTCTGTTACAGAAACATTAACTGTTGTAGTGCTATCTGCTT
>URJC01000374.1 GCA_900548135.1 uncultured Odoribacter sp.
CTGAGAAAATGAAAGTGATGGAAATGGGTTACCGGAATATGTTGTAATTTAAAATGAATTGTTGTGTAATGAGTAAAAAATTATTATTGGTAATTGCAGTTGGTTTATTGTCAGGAGTTGTACGGGCACAGGGGTGGTTGCCTGCGGAGATGTGTCCTGCTGAACCTGTTCGGCTGTTGGGGTGTTGTTATGAAGGTTCCCGCTTGAAGGAATGTACAGTCTTGACTCCCCAATCTAAAGATTGGCGTGTGGAAACCGTTTGTGATGGTACAGAAGGAAGAATGCAGTATATTTTTGAAGCCAGAAGGGATATGCATCAAGTAGGGGTAGCGGTTGCTTTTGATGAATATGACTGGTGTAGCGACAACTACGTGATGATCCCGGCGGTAGTATACAACGGTAACCGGCAGCGTATTGTCAACCGGGCTTATGCTACGGGACTCGACCGGTCGGATTATTACCGGCGGGACTTGGCACTGACTTCTAATCCAATTCCTCAGCTTTCCCCTGAATACGGTGCACGTTCGCGCCTGGAAGTGAATATCAGTAATACAACTACTCCCGTAATTACTTACCTTAACCGGAAAAGACAGCAGGGTATTTTTTTATTCACTGATCAGGGTATAACCGTGGGGCGGGAAGTGAGGGATCACGCGTTAATCGTCGAAGAGTCACCAGACCGTAAAATGGCGAGTTTTGTCATCAGTGCGCCGGGAGTCAGGGAATATAAACCTGAATTTATTGGTTTCAGTGCTAGTCCCGACCGGGGAATCTCTGTGAAAGCCGGGGATAAAATCGTTATCCGCGTGACAAAAGTTGTATTTACTGCCGATGGAGTACCTTCTTTGCTCGCCCGTTTTATGACCGAACGCAAACTCCATACAGTTAGTGCCCTGCCACGTAATTTGATGCCAATGAGTGAAATGACCGGACGGATGATCCGCAACATTGATGAACGCTATCATCAGGGGGATAAATGGGCTTATTATTGCCCCGAGAATGCCGATTGGATGTCCTATGGCTGGGTCGGGGGATTGATTAATACCTATCCGATGCTTGCGTTGGGAGATGCAGAACATTTGCAAAGAGTGAAAAATACCTTTGATTTTGCCTTGATGCGCGGATTCGGGAAAAGCGGTTATTATTACGATATATTGGGTGCAGACGGAAATGTACTTTATCGGGATGGGGCAAAATTGAACCCTGGTATCGGATTGACCCGTAAAAATGCCGATGTGCTTTATTGGATGGTGAAGCAATTCATGTTGTTGCGGAAGCAGGGTAAGGCTGCGGAGATTCGTCCGGAATGGGAAGAACGGGTCCGTCTGCTTGCGGATGCTTTTGTCAAAACATGGAACACTGAAGGAACCTGGGGAAATTATCTCGATATTGAAACCGGACGCATAGCGGCTTATAATACCACTGGCGGCGCTATGGCTGTGGGAGGATTGGCCCTGGCGTCGCTTTACTACCACTGTCCTGAATATATGGTTACAGCCCGTGAGGCAGGGATTTTTTATTACAATCATTTTGCATTGGTAGGTTTCACTTCCGGAGGGTGTGGGGATATTTTACAAAATGCTGATTCGGAAACAGCAGTGGCTTTATTGACTTCTCTGCTGACACTTTATGAAACTACCGGAGATGAGATGTATTTGAAACAGGCAGCCGATCTGGCCCATCTCTGTGCCACCTGGGTTGTATCGTTTCCCTATCGTTTGCCGGAAAATACGCCTCTTGCCCGGCTTGGAGCCAACCTTACAGGTGCTGTCTGGGCCAGTACACAGAATAAGCATGGCGCACCGGGATTTTGTACCCAATCAGGAGATGCTCTTTTTAAGCTTTACCGGGTAACGGGAGATACGTTGTATGCAGCCTTATTGCGTGATGTAATCCATGCTCATGCCGAGGGTGTACAACCTAACGGGAAAATTACGGAACGCCTGACCTATTGCGATGCCGATAGCCGTGGAAGTCGCGGTGACGGAGGAAAAACGGGCTGGAATGAAACGAATGGCGCACTTATGGGACTCGAAATCCCCGGGATTTATGTGAGAAAGGATCGGGGAACCTTTTATGTTTTCGATCATTTGGTGGTTAGTTTGCATAAACAAGATAAAAAACAAATGGTATTGAAGATTAAAAATCCGACGGCTTGGGATGCAGAGGTTACAATTTTGACCGAAAATGAGGAGCGTGCTGCCCGTCCTTTAGGAGATAATGCTTTCCTTGACTGGAAGGTTAAAAAGCGGGTGAAAGCCGGAAAGACTATTTATTATGTTGTAGATAAATAGGAAATGACCAGGGTAAAAGTTTTTCAGTTATGAGGTGAAAGAAGAAGTGATGGCTGGTAATTAGAGGTTACTCCGGACGAATATTTGTCCGGAGTAACTTTTTTAAATCAGAATACCTGATAAGGTTCTCCTGTAATGTTCAGGGTGATGAATTTTCCATCAGTGTAACGGGGTTGACCGCCACCGATATGAATTTCTATATTTCCGGCTTCCTCTGTCAGGTTTCCATCCGTTTGAGTCAAGGCTAAGTCTTCTGGCGTGAGCCGGAAGGTTACTTGCTGTTCTTCTCCGGCTTTTAGATGGATGCGCCGGAAACCTTTCAGAGCACATAGCGGAATTTGACGTACGCCATCTTGGGAATGAACAACGTAAAGCTGCACAACTTCATCGCCATCTCGTTTGCCGGTATTTTTTACGATAGTGCTTACCTCAACGGTTTCTCCTGTAGTTATTTGGGGGGGGCATTGAGGCTGACTGTAAGCAAAAGTAGTATAACTCAGGCCATATCCGAACGGATAGAGTGGTTCG
>URJC01000375.1 GCA_900548135.1 uncultured Odoribacter sp.
CAATGTGAAAGGAGAATACTGCGGGTAATATAGCAATACCGGCTAATATGGCAACTAAAGTGTCTGTAATGATGACTTTCAGGGATATACTTGTTAAGTTGTCTGATTTTGGAATATAGGAAGCGTAAGTGAGCAGGATGCCCATGCCTACAGATAAGGAAAAAAATGCTTGTCCCAAGGCAGACAGAATACTCTTGGATGTTAGCTCTGAGAATTTAGGGAAAAACAGAAATTTTAAACCTTCTGAAGAACCACTTAAAGTTGTGGAATTTATACTCAGAGCTATCACGATTATAAATAATAGAGGCATCATGATTTTAGAGTATCTTTCGATTCCCTTTTGCACTCCTCCCATAATGATGGCACCGGTGAGAAACATAAATCCGGTTTGCCAAAGTAGGGCCTTATAAGGATGGGAAATGAAATTGGTAAATAGATGGTTGATATTTTCAGCCGTCTGCCCTTTGAAGGAATTATTCATGGAGAGCCAGACATATTCCAAGGTCCAGCCGGAAACAGTGCCATAAAAAGAAAGGATCAAAGTTGCAGCAATAATGGAGAGAAAGCCAAATAGGATCCATCTGGTGCCTGGAGCTAAGATTTTAAATGTACCCAAAGCATTTTGCTGAGACCGTCTGCCTAAAGAAAATTCTGCCAGCATGACGGGAAAACCTATCGCAAGTGTGAAAAAAATATAGACTATCAGAAAGGCACCTCCGCCATTTGTCCCGGCTATATAAGGAAACTTCCAGATATTTCCCAGGCCTATTGCTGAGCCGGCTAAAGCAGCAATTGCCCCAAAGTTAGATTTAAATCCTACTCTTGTATGATGCATGTTACATTTCTTTATTCAAGCCGTGAAATTAATATATTTATTTTTGAAATTGCTTTGTAAATAAAGTTTAACACATTGATTGATAAAGTATTGGTGTTAATACTCTGTTTAGTTTCAGATTGAAAGCAAATCTTTATTCAATGTAACGATTTTATAGTTTAAAAGTTCTGTGTATATCTTAAATTGTTGTTCATTTTTCACCGTTTTTCTTTTCTTATTTTTAATTTCAACTTTTTATCTTTAACTTTTTACCTTTTCTCTTAAAAGAGTATCTTTGCAACCAAATCAAAACAAATAAAATGCAGGAAAAAATTTTGATATTGGACTTCGGATCACAATACACACAGTTGATTGCGAGAAGAGTCCGGGAATTAAATGTCTATTGTGAGATTTATCCTTACAATCATTATCCGGTACTGGATGCCTCTGTGAAAGGAGTTATACTTTCCGGAAGTCCTTTTTCGGTAAGGGATGAGAAAGCTCCCAAACCTGATTTGTCCGTAATAAAGGGGCAGTTACCTTTATTAGGAGTGTGTTTCGGGGCTCAGTATCTTGCTCATCATTTTGGAGGAGAGGTAAAAGCTTCGAATAAGCGTGAATATGGGCGTGCTAATCTGGCTTATATTGATAAACAGAGCCAGTTGTTTTGTGGAATGAGTGACTATTCGCAGGTTTGGATGTCTCATGGGGATACCATTGAAAAGCTACCGGAAGATTGTCAGGTTATTGCCAGTACAGCGGATGTAAAAAATGCGGCTTTCAAGGTTGAGCAAGAAGTTACTTATGGAATACAGTTTCATCCGGAAGTGTATCATAGTACAGAAGGTAAACGGTTGTTACAGAACTTTGTGGTGAATATCTGCGGTTGTTCACAGAGTTGGACACCTGATTCATTTGTTGAGACGACTGTAGCTGAGTTAAAACAAAAACTGGGAGAGGACCGGGTTATTTTAGGATTATCCGGTGGGGTGGATTCTACAGTTGCTGCGATGTTGCTCCATCGGGCTATTGGAAAGAATCTGACTTGTATTTTTGTTGACAATGGTCTGCTTCGTAAAAATGAATACGTAAACGTGTTGGAAAATTATAAGGAATTAGGACTGAATGTGATCGGTTCTGAATCCGGAAAGTTGTTCTTAGAACGTTTGGCGGGAGTAACTGAACCTGAAAAGAAACGGAAGATTATTGGTAGTACTTTTATTGATGTTTTTGATAAAGAAGCATCTAAAATAAAAGATGCCAAATGGTTAGGACAAGGGACGATCTATCCGGATGTGATTGAGTCTTTGTCGGTAAATGGACCATCACAAACGATTAAATCTCACCACAATGTAGGAGGACTGCCTGATTATATGAAGTTGAAATTGGTGGAACCTTTGCGTTTGTTGTTTAAAGATGAAGTACGCCGGGTAGGTAAAAGCTTGGGATTGGCTGATAAGTTTTTGCAACGGCATCCTTTCCCTGGTCCTGGTTTGGCTATCCGTATACTAGGTGAAATTACTCCGGAAAAAGTTCATTTGTTGCAGGAAGCTGATGATATTTTTATTTCGATGCTTCAGGAAGAAGGACTTTACAGTCAGGTATGGCAGGCAGGGGTGATGTTGTTACCGGTACAGAGTGTTGGGGTGATGGGAGATGAACGTACATATGAGAGCGTTGTTGCGCTTCGTGCTGTTGAATCGACAGATGGAATGACGGCTGATTGGTGTCATTTGCCTTATGAATTTCTGGCGAGAGTATCTAATCGGATCATAAACCATGTTCGGGGGATCAACCGTGTAGTTTATGATATCAGCTCAAAACCACCAGCAACTATCGAGTGGGAATAAATGCGTTATATTTTTGTGAATAGTTAGACAAATGTGTCAATAATTGGCCCGGGTTATCAGAAATATCTGAAACCTGGAGAAACGCAAAAGATTGAATTTACCCTGATTGTCTGCTGACAGGGATTTGCAGAAAGTGAGTCTGACGGT
>URJC01000376.1 GCA_900548135.1 uncultured Odoribacter sp.
ATATCCAGCTTAATCATTTAAAATGGGAAGTGGTGACTCAGAAAAACCTGGGATTGGATGTAGCGTTATGGAAAAATAATCTGATGCTGACGGCGGATATTTACGATAAGATGACAGATGATTTGTTGCAGTCGAATGTGAAAATATCTTCGGCCACCGGTTTTGGCACTGTCAACTATTTTAACTCCGGAAAAGTCCGCAATTATGGTTGGGAATTCCGGGTTGATATCCGGAATGTGGTGAAAACCGAACGGTTTAATTTGGGCTTTAACCTGAATATTGCCCGGAACCGGAATGAAATAAAGGAGTTGCCTACTAATATGAAGAAAGTGGATTACTCGCCCGGAAACGGTAATTATGCACAGATGGTACATGAGGGAGAACCTTTAGGTTCGTTTTATGGATACCGTTATCTGGGAGTATATCAGAATGTTGGCGAAACGATAGCCCGGGACCGGAATGGGGCGCTGGTATATAATCTGAATGATGAGCCGGTACGTACTCAGATTGGGCTCAATCAGGGATCGCCTTATACTTTACAGCCCGGGGATGCCCATTATCAGGATATCAATTACGATGGTATGATTGATGAATACGATTTGGTGTATATCGGTAATTCTATGCCTTCGCTTACTGGCGGTTTTGGTATTAACATCAATTACGGGGATTTCAAATTGCGTACTTTTTTCCATTCCCGTTTGGGACAATCGGTGATCAACCGTACCCGGATTAATATGGAAAATATGTACGGAAAGAATAATCAAAGTCAGGCTGTGTTGAAAAGATGGCGGCATGAAGGAGATCAGACAGATATCCCCAGAGCACTTTACAGTGTGGGATACAACTGGCTGGGGTCCGATCGTTTTGTTGACGATGCTTCTTTCCTGCGGCTGAAACAGCTGACGCTGACGTATTCATTTCCTAAGCCGTTGTTGAAGAAATGGGGAATCAGCCGGGCTGAAGTTTATGTCACCGGTTATGACCTTTTTACCTGGACGAAATACAAGGGACAAGATCCGGAAGTTGGTTTTGTGCGGCATAATTTGTATGAATATGCAGAAGATACTTCTTTCACACCGCGGCCTGTCCGGATGGCCTTGGGAGTATCAGTGGATTTTTAAATCGATAAAAAGTTGAAATTATGAACTATAAAAGCTCAAATATTCGGACACTCATGAAAGTGTGGGTCATATTCCTGGCCGGAGTGATGGCGGGATGTAATTCCTGGCTTGATTTGCAGCCGAATAATGACCGTACGACAGCTTCCTACTGGCAGTCGAAAGAAGAAGTTGAAAATGTCTTGATGTCCTGTTATGTGAAAATGCGGAATTGTCTGGAGAAATATGTACAGTGGGGAGAGTTGCGTGGGGATGGTCTGGCTCTGGGAACCGGTGCAACGACGAATGACGAAAAAGTGAAACGTCTGGATATTCTTTATGATAATCCCATTTGCAAATGGAATACTTTTTATGAGGTGATCGGGTGTGCTAATTCGGTAATTAAATACGGTCCACAAGTACTCGAAAGGGATGCGACCTTTTCCAAAGAACTGGAGGCTGCTTATTCGGCTGAAGCCGTAGTATTGCGCTCATTGGCCTATTTTTGGCTGGTGCGTACTTTTGGGGAGGTTCCACTGGTGACGGAACCATACGTGGATGATGAGGAACCGTTTTTTACACCTAAAACAACGGAACGGAAAATTCTGGATCAGATCATTACTGATTTGAAAGAAGCCATACCACATTGTAAACCTGGTTATAGTTCTACTCCTTCAAATAATTGGGAAGATAAAGGCAGGGCCACCCGTTGGGCTGCTTATGCCATCCTGGCTGATATTTACCTCTGGGATGAAAAATATCAGGAGTGTGTGGATGCTTGTGACCAGATTATTGCTTCCGGAAAATATGACCTGCTAGATGAGGAAAACTGGATCAATCTGTTTGCTGAAGGAAACACCATGGAAGGAATTTTTGAATTGCAGTGGAAAGGATCTGCAAATCAGGAAAATAATTTGTATAGTTGGTTCTATTCAGATGCTGAAAAACCCCGGTTTGTTGCTTCGGATAAAACTGTGGATTTATATACCCGGTATGCTGAAATGGATTTACGTTATTTGGGGGCGACGGTTGTTGATAAAGACGACAAGCGGATATGGAAATACGTAGGAACAGGAATTAAGGGATTGGGAGGGACAGTCCGTCCTTCCGGGCAACGGGATGCCAATTGGATTTTCTATCGTTATGCCGATGTATTGTTGATGAGAGCTGAAGCTCTGGTGATGTTGGGAGAAGAGGATTTTGCCACAGCTTACAAAGTGGTTGGAGATTTACGGGCAAGGGCCGGGTATACGGTTGCTTTACCTAAACCTCAAGGACAAAAAGAAGCTTTGGAGATGTTGCTGGATGAACGGCAGCGGGAGTTTGTGGCAGAAGGGAAAAGATGGTTCGATTTACTGAGGTTTGCCCGCAGAAATAACTGGCAGTACAAAGAAGATCTGGTGGAGATTCTATTAGATGGTGTATCGGCAAAGGACCGGCCGGTATGGAAAGCAAAACTTTCGGATGTCAATAGTTATTACCTGCCTATCCATAAAGATGAAATCGAAGCAAATGCAGGTGTACTCGAACAAAATCCTTATTATCAAGATATTGAATTTTAACTCTGAATGTAGCATCTATGAGAAAAGTAATTTTATATATCGGATTATTGTTGCTTATGTTGTGTATGACACAATGTAACGACAAACTGAAAGATGATGTTCTGACGGTGTACGATAAGC
>URJC01000377.1 GCA_900548135.1 uncultured Odoribacter sp.
TTCCGGATCTGTTTATTCCTCCGAATAGCACGCGTCAGCAATAACATTGTTAAAGCTTTCCCACTTCCTGCCGGCTGATACACCAAACCGCCTTCCCGCCGTTGACCCTTCAACTGTCCTATTTGTTCCAAAATCTTTTTTACAATAAAATAATGATAGTAACGGGCCAATATCTTCTTTTCTCCCTGAAATAGGATAAAACGGTACACCAATTCCAGCATTCTACCCGGCTCACACAAGGATAGCAAAGGAAGTGCCTGTTCCTTCCGGTTCTCTCGCTCCGGATCATGCCATTCCGCCCAAACTTCCGCTTGCAGGCCATTAGTTGCACATTTTACCGTATTCCCGGCTACAGCCAGTAAAAGTTGGGCATACGCATACAAATCCCGTATTCCTTCTGTCTTTTGATAAACCAGCTGTTGTTGAACTGCTATCTCAATTCCTCCCCTCCAGGCCACATCATTCCACTCTATGACACATAAAGGAATACCATTCACAAAAAGTACATAATCAGGATAAAACCGATGTTCTTCTCTCCGAACACAAAACTTTTCCGCCACATGCCAGACATTCCGCAAAGGATTATTCCAATCGATGTAATGCATCGTAAAACTAAGGCCTCCCATACCTGTATCTTGCCGGAAGACTTTTCCCTGAGTAATCAGCTCATACACCTCCCGGCAGGCAGG
The DNA here is from genome assembly GCA_900548135.1 of uncultured Odoribacter sp. Lineage (GTDB taxonomy): Bacteria > Bacteroidota > Bacteroidia > Bacteroidales > Marinifilaceae > Odoribacter. The sequence continues at coordinate 690 of URJC01000377.1, forward strand.
CAGATATTCTCCTTGCCTCACAATCGTCTGTAAAGCTTTAATACCCGTCTCTACTTCCTCCTGACTGAAACGTACTTCCTTTACCGAATTAATTTCGACAGTATTCAGTTTTATCAATTGTTGCCTCAGCACAGTAGTCAGCAACACTGCCGTTTCATCCCCCTCCCGCACGAGTTTTTGTTCATCAGCCGACAAAATCCGGTACCCCATCTTTTCCAAAGCAGGCAAAAAATAAAGTTGTCCAGCGTCAGAAATCCGTATTCTGGTTTTATCCTCCATTATATCAAATTTTCATATTCCGGTAAACTCTTTTTTTCTTCTATTTCCCTTCGGATGGCAATCAACTCAGCCTCCGCCTTCCGAACCTCCTTCAGCATTTCAGCCAGATCGATATCTGCGGCCTGTTTCCTTTCCGGATAAAGAAAAAATAACAGGTTACAGTCACTCGCAAGAATCTCTTCCCTGTCAACGACTTTCGTATACATACCGGAATCATCCCCCGGGACGATTCTTCCCTGTTCCCTGAACTCTTTATATATCTCAATCAGCCTGTTCAGATCGCCCTGCCGCAACTCGTTCCGTTTACGTCCTTCCTTGTGGCCCGGTATATCCACAAACAAAACTCCGGAATCCTTTCTGTTTTTCCTCAACACCAATATCACCCCGGCCACATTTGTGTCGTACAACACATTCACCGGCAATCCGATCACCGCCTCCAATATTCCTTGTTCCACCATACTTTTACGGATATTCGCATCTACCCCTTTACGGAACAAAATTCCTTGCTGAACAATAACGGCCGCCCGGCCTTCTTCAGAAAGTACTGCTAAAATGTGACTCAAAAAAGCACCGTCCGTTTTATTGGATGCCGGTACACCTAAACCGAAACGCCCATAAGGATCCCTCCTACCTGCTTCTACATTCCAATAGGTTTGCCCGAAAGGCAAATGAGCCAGTACAACTTCGAATTTTTCCAGTTCCTTCCCAACAAGCAGAGGCGATTCGAAGGCATCATCACAGGATAAAACGGCATCATCCAATTCATGAACCAACAGATTCATTTTAGCTAAAGCCCATACTTCACGGTTATTTTCCTGACCGAACAAAGAAAAATTTGTTCCCTGAATCCTGCCGGCTGCTGCCAGCAAAAAACCTCCGGTCCCGCAGACAGGGTCGTAGATTCTTTCCTTCACCGCAGGAGCAGTCAACGCAACCATTAAATTTGCAATAGGAACAGGAGTAAAAGCATTTTCTTTATGTTCATCTTCTATTATCCTGCCCAGCAAAATTTCAAACATCCAATCCGCCGACTGAAAATACAGGCTTACCGAAGAATGATCAAAATCAAGCTGTGCCAACCCGAGAAGTAAGTTTTTCAGAAATTCATTCTTTTCTTCCTTCTTCCCTAATTCCTCACTGTTGCAATCCACCCCGTAAAACAACGAAAATCCTCCTTCTTCCATCATTTTTGCAGAATTAGCCTTCGCCAGTTTACCCAAAGATTCATTAAGTACCTCACCGAGATCCGATTCATTCCGTCGGTCATACAACCGGTCAAACGAGCATTCCTCCGGCACAATGAACCGCCCCAGTTTTTTATATATTTCCAAACGGGGATCATCCGCACCGTATTGTTCCTGTAAGCCGAACCAATACTGTTTATAAAACTCACTCACATATCTCACAAAAAACAGAGCCAGTACACATTTTCTCATCATCCTCCCCCCCTTTTTATTTCCTTTCATATCGAATGCCTGCCAGATATCCGACACGATTCTCCTGATCTGTTCTTCTATCCTATTCATCTTTTTTCTCTTTTGTCATATCCATTAAATAAGCATTCCGGTAGGCCGCTTTACGAAACCCAAGCTTTCTTTCCGCCTCCATTTCACGGCAAAACAAATCATTCAACCCGATAATCTCCTGTTGACAACCCAACGAAGGAACCCTGATCTTAAAACACTCCAATACTTTTTTAGAAATAGATTTAATATTGGTACCCGTTGCCAATATCCTCAATTCCCGTGTCACATCCGGATGGTTCAAATACCAGGCCAGATATCCGGGAAGCACC
>URJC01000378.1 GCA_900548135.1 uncultured Odoribacter sp.
GTGTATCATAAAGGCTTTTAAAAATGAAGCTTTGCGTGGGATACTGGGATTACCTGAAAATATGAACATCAGGTATGTATTGGCTTTAGGAAAACCGAAAGAAACGGTGGTACTGGAAAGTATGAAAAATGAAGACTATAAGTATTGGCGGGATGCAGCAGGAGTACATCATGTACCTAAACGTGATCCGGAGACATTAATATATACGGATTGATTACAGATAATACCGGAATGAAGATTTTGTGTGCAGAATATAATCAGGCAACTCATTTAGCCATAATCCCGGTTGGGGATAATGCTTTATTACGGAATAATGATGATTTTTATGTTCCTGAGTTTGCGACGGAGGTTAGTTGTGTACCGCAAGTGGTGGTTCGCATATGTAAGTTAGGAAAAAGTGTAGGGGTACGTTTTGCCGGACGTTATTATGAAGAAATTGGTGCGGGAATCCGTTTTTATGCGGATAACCTGGAGCAGGAATTACAGGCTGGAAATTTGCCCCGTATTATGGCTTCTTCATTTGATGGAAGTGCGGCAATCAGCCGTCTGTGGAAAAGAGAGGGGGATTGCGGGGGAGAGCTTATATTTAGTGTGAATGGGAAAAACGTTTATGAAGGGAGGTTGGATGACTTGCCGTTGAGTGTAGACCAATTGGTAGCATTTGCATCTGATTTTTATACACTGAAAATCGGGGATTTTCTTTATTGCGGAAGCCGGTACCGTTATTCTGGTTTGCAGGTTGGAGACCGGTTGCAGCTCCGGATGGCAGGGATGGAGCTGATGGATTTCAGAGTGAGATAAATATTGTATGAATCATGCTGCCAGAGGTAGCTATAAACTAAAAGAGTATGAAAAGATATCTTAGTATTGTTTTATTGTGTTTGTTGGGTTTGGGAAGTCAGGCTCAGGAGTCGTATGTACCTGCACCGGAGAATCTTGAAGCCCGTAAAGAGTTCCAGGATAATAAGTTTGGTATTTTCCTGCATTGGGGGCTGTATAGTATGTTGGCCCAGGGGGAATGGGTGATGACCAATCAGAACCTGAATCATCTGGAGTACCGGAAATTGGCTTCCGGTTTTTATCCCTCGAAGTTTAATGCAGCTGAGTGGGTGGCTGATATAAAAGCTTCCGGGGCAAAGTATATTTGTTTGACCAGTCGTCATCATGAGGGATTTTCTATGTGGGATACAAAGTATTCTGATTATAATATTGTTAAAGCAACTCCTTTTAAAAGGGATATTCTGAAAGAACTGGCTGATGAATGCAAAAAACAAGGGATAAAGTTACATTTGTATTATTCACACCTGGATTGGGATCGTGAAGATTATCCAATAGGACGTACCGGACGTGGTACCGGACGTTCCGGCAAAAGTGACTGGAAATCTTATTATCAGTTCATGAATAATCAATTGGCAGAGTTGATTACAAATTATGATCCGGCTGTTATTTGGTTTGATGGTTGGTGGGATCAGGATCGTAATCCGGATTTTGATTGGCAATTGCCGGAACAATATGCCATGATTCATAAATTGAAACCTTCTTGTCTGATTGGTAATAATCACCATCAGGTGCCTTTTGCGGGTGAAGATATTCAAATATTTGAACGTGATCTACCGGGAGAAAATACTGCCGGATTGTCTGGACAAAGCATTAGCCAGCTTCCTTTAGAGACTTGTGAGACTATGAATGGTATGTGGGGATATAAAATTGTAGACCAGAACTATAAGTCTGTGAAAACGCTGGTACACTATTTAGTTAAAGCTGCCGGACGTAATGCTAACCTGTTGATGAACATTGGACCGCAGCCTAATGGAGAATTACCTGCTGTGGCTGTTGAACGGCTGAAAGCAATGGGAGAATGGATGAAGACTTATGGAGAGACTATATACGGTACCCGTGGCGGTGATGTTAGCCCGAGAGATTGGGGAGTGACAACCCGGAAGGGGAATAAATTGTATGTTCATATTCTAAATTTGGCCGATAAAGGATTGTTTTTACCGTTGACTACCGAAAAGGTGAAAAATGCTGTTGTTTATAAAGATAGGAAACCGGTAAAATTTTTACAGGACAAGAACGGCGTAGTTCTGGAATTGGCAGAAGTTCCGACTGATATGGATTATGTAGTTGAATTGACTTTAAAATAGTAATAAACGGTTTTCCTGCGATTGATAACTTATTTAGGATGTTTCGTGAAGACTTTAAAATAGAGATATGTACTAATTCGGTGGAGAGTGTGAGGGCAGCTGTAGAAGCTGGTGCTGACCGGATAGAACTTTGTGCCGGAATGCCGGAGGGAGGAACGACCCCTTCTTATGGGGAAATGGCTTTGGTTCGGGAAATAATGCCGTCGGGGATGCATGTAATTATCCGTCCTCGTGGAGGGGATTTTTTGTATAGCGATGAAGAATGCGAAGTGATGTTGCGGGACATTGAGATGGCACGTAAATTGGGGGTTGATGGAGTGGTGTTCGGATGTTTGACGGCAGACGGAGAAGTGGATCTGGAGAAAATGCGTAAGCTTATGGCAGCTGCCGGAGAGATGTCGGTTACTTTTCACCGGGCATTTGATATGTGCTGCGATCCTTTTAAGGCATTGGAAATTATTGAGCAACTTGGTTGTGAAAGGATTCTGACATCTGGTCAGCAAAGAACAGCCGAAGAAGGAATCCCCTTATTGAAGGAGTTGATAAAGCGTGCTACAGAAGTAATCGTTATGCCGGGATGTGGTGTGAATGCTGCTAATGTACAAAAGATAGCCACTG
>URJC01000379.1 GCA_900548135.1 uncultured Odoribacter sp.
TTTAGCGGTAATCCGGGGACCGGTAAGATGACAGTGGCTAAGATGATGGGAGAGATCTACCAAGCCATGGGGATCTTGTCCCGTCCGAATGTGATGATGCAGGACGGACGTCATTTAACTGGCGATGCGGGAGGCACCCCCCAACAAATGGCAGAAATGATGCTGAATATGGCTGCCGGAGGGATATTGTACATTGAGCATGCGGATGTATTGCCTCAAAGTGAGTTTGGATTAGCCTTTTTCGAAGGTATTTTGTCTGGTTTGTCGACGGAGACTTGTGAAGATATGATTGTGATTTTGGCTGGTTATCCGGATCGGGTTGCTAAAATGCTGGATATGAATCCGACTTTGAATCATTATTTCCCTTGCGTATTTCAGTTTAACGATTATACCCCGGAGGAATTGATGTTGATTGCTGAAAATAAACTGAAAGAGAAAAATTATGTGTTCCACCCCAAAGCGAAAGAAATTTTCGGAGAACTGGTCCGTAAGGCGTATGAAAATCGGGATAAAAATTTTGGGAATGTGTTGTTGGTGGAAAAAATTGTTGAACGTTCCATTCGGAATATGTCCGAGCGCACGATGAAAATCCGGCAGGAACGGGAATTGACCCGTCAGGAAATTACGACAATCCGGAAAGAGGATATCCCGGTTCATATTTTTGAGTTACCGAAATATGATCAGGATGTTTTCGATGAAGCAGAAATTCAGCGGGCTTTGGAAGAATTAGGGCAGATCGTAGGGCAGGCCGGGATAAAAAAGCAGATTTGTGATTTTGTTGAATTGGCACGGCACTATAGCCGGGAAGGAGCCAAATTAAGTTCCCGGATGTCTTTGCAATGGTGTTTTACCGGGAATTCGGCTATGGGGAAAGGGACGGTAGCCCGTATTATAGCCCGTTTGTATAAAGCCATGGGAATTATTTCCAGTGAAAAGGTGCTGGACTTTAAGGTGGAACGGATGATCGGTATGATGGAAGAGGAGGCTCAACGGAGCATTGGGGAAGCATTGGCGAAGTCCAATAGCGGAATCCTGCTGTTTGACGAAGACTCGCCTAAGTTGAGCGATGCTGGCGGATTCCGTGAGAGGATACGTGTTATTCTGATGAATCAGATGGCAGAACGTCCCGGGGCACATATCATTATTTATGCAGAGCCCCGGAATAGAGTAGCGGGATTGAACGGAGATGCCGAACATGTATCTGAATTGGTGAATGTGTTGACTTTTGAAGATTATTCAAAAGAAGAATTGATGGTTATATTGAGACGTCGTTTGGGAAAGGAAAATATGAAGCTGACAACAACAGCCCGGCAGCATATGGCTGGTTTTATCGGTGCGTTGGTTGCGACTGAGGAACGTAGCCATGCCAGTTCGCGGTTAATGAGGATTGTAGGAGATATGATTGTCCGGAATTGTCTGCAACGAATTGCGAAAGGAGAAATGAAAAGTAAAACAACAGGAGAAATCTCTGTACAAAAACAGGATGTAGCTATGTTTACAGAGCAGTTTGTGATTAGTATTATGAAAGAACGAAAACGAATTGGCTTTGTTTAAGGGTATGAAATTATAAAAAAATCCCGGTGTAACCCGGGATTTTTATTTATATATTCTATTATTTTCCAAGCATCTCACAGATTTCGTTGTAAACGAATTCACCGGTAAAGCCGAACTTTTCATCCAGTACTTTTGCGGGAGCTGAATATCCGAAATGATTGACTCCATGAATTTTTCCGTTATATCCGACGAGTCCTTCGAGGGTAACTGACAGTCCGGCAGTCAATCCGAACTTCGGTTTTGCTGCCGGGATAACTTCTTCCTGATAGGCTGTTGACTGCTGCCGGAATAAACCTTCGGAAATAGCAGATACCACTTGTGAAGTAATGCCTTTTCTTTCTTTCAGGAGTTGGGCTGCGTCGACTAAAGTGGATACTTCTGAGCCGGAAGCGATCAGGATTATATCCGGATTATTTCCGTTTTTCAATGCCACATACGCTCCTTTTTCGGCTTGTAAAGCAGCTGTATAACGATTACCTGTTGCCGGTATATCATTGATATTTTGCCGTGAGAGAATTAATCCGGTTGGGGTATGTGTATTTTCCATCGCCATTTTCCAGGCTACAGAGGTTTCGGCAGCATCTGCCGGGCGTAGGGCAAGCAAGCTCATTTTGCCGGAATGATTCTGCATTTTTTCCAATAAGCGTAATTGAGCTTCCTGTTCAATCGGCTGGTGGGTAGGGCCGTCTTCACCTACACGGAAGGCATCGTGGCTCCAGATGTATTTGACAGGAACTTCCATTAAAGCCGATAGGCGGTAGGCAGGTTTCATATAATCTGAGAATACAAAGAAAGTACCGCAGGCTACGTGTATTCCTCCATGAAGGGCGATACCGTTACAGATGGCAGCCATTGTCAGTTCAGCAACTCCTGCCTGTAAGAACTTACCGCTGAAATCTCCTTTTACCAGATTACGGGCACCTCCTTTGATAAAACCATCTGTTTTGTCTGAGTTAGAAAGGTCAGCCGAACTGACGATCATATTATCTACTTGTTTGGCCAGTTCGACTAATACGTCTGCAGAAGCAGCACGGGTGGCAATATTGGCTTTGTGGGCGATGGCTTGATAGTCAATGTCAGGAGCTTTCCCCGACATGTATTCGTGGTATTTGGCGGCTAATTCTGGATTAGCTTTTTCCCAGGCAGCTTGTTCTGCTTTTTTCTTGTGGGCATAAATTCTTTTTTCATTCAGTACCCGCG
>URJC01000380.1 GCA_900548135.1 uncultured Odoribacter sp.
ATGCACAAATACATCAAATATCCGTTGAAATGGGCTGTCCGGAATAAGATTCGCAGCCTACAGGGCAAGCCAGCCCGCTTGAATAAGACATGGTGTGATGTAGGGCAAAATCCTTGTCAGGGAAATTCAGGGGAAATATTTTGAATTGTATCATGAGCTTGTTTTATGATTTTTGTATTCAAACCGACTTAAAGCCTGAATAAATCAATGAAATTAGTTGTAACCGGAACCCGTGGAGTGCCGAATATCATGGGCGGTGTCGAAACACATTGCGAGGAATTGTTTCCCCGTATCGTCAGGAAAGGTTTCGATGTTTATCTGATTCGGCGCAAAAAGTATGTCCGTGATTCTTTAAAAGAATATAAGGGAATACAGTTGATAGATATTGCAGCTCCCAAGAAGAAAGCATTCGAAGCCATTGTTCATACGTTTTTGGCAGTATGGAAGGCAAAAAGGCTTCATGCAGACCTGATCCATATACATGCCATCGGGCCGGCACTTTTAGTTCCATTGGCCCGCTTTCTGGGGCTGAAAGTGGTATTTACTCATCATGGACCGGACTACGAGAGGGCCAAATGGGGCTGGCTGGCAAAATCTTTTTTGAAACTTGGGGAAAGGTTGGGATGCCGCTATGCGCACGAAGTGATCGTTATATCGCAGGTAATCCAAAAACGGGTTGCCGACCAATACGGACGCCAAGATACGCATCTGATCCGTAACGGGATTCCCCTCCCCGATTTTGTGGAAGACACAACCTATCTGGAGGAATTGGGAATTGAGGACGGCAACTATATTCTTTCCGTCGGGCGTTTTGTCCCTGAAAAGAACTATCACCGGCTGATACGTTGCTTTGCTTCCGCTTCTTCCGGAACATGCAGACTGGTGTTGGCGGGAGATGCCAATATAAATGACAGGTATTCCACAGACCTGAAACAGATGGCCTTGAAGTATAAGGTGGTGCTGACCGGATTTATTCAGGGAAAGAAACTGCATTCCCTGCTTACACATGCCAGGTGCTTTATCCTGCCTTCCTCGCATGAAGGACTGCCGATTGCTTTATTGGAAGCCATGACCTACCGGTTGCCGGTCATTGTCAGTAATATTCCCGCCAACGCAGAGATAGGACTTGACCAGAAAGCATATTTTCAGGTAGATGATGAACTACAGTTGACAGAAAAAATAAAAAAGGCCATAGACACTCCTCTTCAAAGAATCGATTATCTCATGGATGATTACAACTGGAATGTAATTGCAGAACAAGTGAGTGAGGTTTATAAAAAAGTAATATGCTAAAGCACGGATCGGTGCGGCAGTAATAAACTGGTAACCGAACTCCTGCGCGGTTCAGCAATTCTGCGATAAGCAGCGGAAGAAATAAAAATATCACCTAAAAAAAGGGCTTTCCGGTTCATGAAAAGTGGAAAGCCCAGGTACTTGATAAGTACAGATTATTATTCAAACACAAGTATGTCCATAAGGGTTCCCTGCGTTTTCACAACCGGAGCAGAACTACATTGATCTGTTTTACGATTATAGGTGAAAATTCCCGTTCCATTTTGCTCCGTTGCCAAACCAAAAAGGATGTCATCCCCGTATTTATTTATAGCACAACTATATCCATTCGTACGAGGAAGATTCAACGCTTTCATCGTACAATGATATAAATCGGCTTTCAAACAGTAGTTCGTTTTCTCGTTGATGTAATCAGGACTGGCACTGGCAAATGCCGGACAATAAGCCAGGACGTACAATTCTCCATTTCCGGCATAAAAGTTAGAAATAGAATACTGCAATTTGCCCCCTTGAACTCCTTCCACGTTCATGTCAGTCATGTTAAAACAGTAGTCCGGATCAAATTCCGTCGCCCCCTTTTTAATCCGTAATAATCCGAATTTCTGATCCGGAACATAACCATAAGATCCCCAACAAGTCACGTAAAGATCCCCTTTTTCATCTATAAACATACCGCAATCAAAAATAGATGCCGCGGAAAGTCTCGTGTCATGAATGATCTTTTCCGGCGTATCGGTAGCCTCATCAATGATCAGGACATGCGCACCACTTTTACAAATAGGCATCTGGTCAAATTCTCCACATCCGACATAGAGTTTCCCATCCCGCAGGATCAACCCCAGCGGGTTCGGAGTACTACTTCCGTCGAGTCCGTATTCAGACCTGGCAACATTAATTTCCCCTGTTTTTACCATGGTCGTCGGGTTAAATATAATGATCTTGTTATCGTTCGGAGCGGATGCATAAGCTTTCGTGGCCGAAACGAAAGCAATAGAAGCACACATGGGAGCAGCCGTCGCCACTTCCAAACGTCCTTCCACTTTCAAAGTTCCATCATCTTGCCGGGAGTATTTTACAATCGTACCCTCCGAAGTTCCAGGCACGTAGAATACCCAATCACGATAAGACATCAGATAAGGAGTAATTTTGGTTTCAACCGCATTTGCGAAAGACATCGTTCCGGCCTTCATATCCTGTATAGGTACGATATATCCCATATCCGCCTGCGGTTGCATGTTAATACCTACGATAATCGATGCTTTACCCTCATTTTCATCATCATCTTTGTTGTCATCCGTACATGACGTTACAAACAAGGCTGTACACAGAAAAGCCCCCAGAATAAAGAAATTGTTTTTCATTGTGATTTATTTTATTTATATACTTCAAATTATCAGGCACATTACCATTTTAACGTCGTGAACCGAATCTTCGCCATGACTGTCCGGCCC
>URJC01000381.1 GCA_900548135.1 uncultured Odoribacter sp.
AGTACCTTCCTCCGCAGCCCTGGTGATATCTATCCCGAAATTATCCAGGACCGGAGTGTCCGATTTCATAGGTCCTCCTTGACGATAAGGATTATACATAGATTCTTCGTCTCCATTTTCTTCTTCCTCATCTGATTCCTCTCCGAAATCTGACTGCATCCGTGTTTTTTCTTTCAGCAACTGTTCTTTGAATTTATCGTAATCAACTCCCATAGCATTAAACAACTTAGTCACGAAACCAGCCTGATTCCGCAACATCGCCAACATCAAATGTTCTGATTCTGCTTCTTCATCCCCTAACTTCCAGGCTTCCTCAGACACCCGTCTCAAAATACTGTTTGCTGCTAATGTAAAATCGAGTTCTTCAGGCAAGCTTTCACCCTTATCCCGTTGTTTTCCCAATTTCTGTTCTATCTTTGCCTTCAACTCATAGAAATCTACACCCAAAGCTATCAATACATCAATAGCCCAAGCCTGTTTCAAACGCAACATGCCTAAAAACAAATGTTCCGGAGAAATTTTAGAATTTCCCAGACGTCTTGCTTCTTCGCTTGCCAACGTCATGATTTCTCTCAACTTTTTCGTTTCATTCTTCGCCATAACCTCAGTTGTTACGGTTCATGTCAGGATATTTCTCCTTCCACTTACCGATAGTATATTTATTATAAGCCTTTTAAATTTTTCTCTACCTGGCTTATTCTTTCAGATAAAGATAACACATTCACGTAAATATTGAAAATCAATTTGTCACATTCAGCATGCTGTAAAATTCATTTTCAGTTATAATCTTCGTTCCCAGTTTCTCAGCCTTTTTAAGTTTACTTCCGGCGTTTTCTCCTGCTAATAAATAAGCAGTCTTAGCAGAAACAGAATCGCTTACCTTTCCTCCGGCATTCAGGATTAACTCCTTAAAATATTCCCTGGGCCGGCTCAAAGTCCCGGTTATCACAAAAGTCAGGCCTTCCAGCTGATCACTCTCCCCTGCTTTCTCCTCCATTTCTGCTTCTACGCCAGATGCCACCAGACGTTTCACAATTTCCCGGTTTTCTTCTTTACTAAACCACCGCAACAAACTATTAGCCATCTGATCCCCCACATCTTCCACCTCTTTGAGTTGTTCGTAAGTAGCATCCATCAAACACTGGATATTCCGGAAACTCTTTGCCAGATTGCGGGAAGCCGTCTCTCCGATATACCGGATTCCCAATGCATTCAACAAAGCCGGGAAACCAGCTTTCTTTGACTTTTCTATACCTGTAATCAGATTATCCACCGATTTTTCTTGCAGACGATAGACATTCAAAGTGTTCAATTTCCGTACCAATTTTTCATTATGATTGAAAAAACGGTAAACCGTCTCTGCATTTTCCAATGTAATTCCCTCAATTTCAGCTATTTCACTCACAGATGCCACAGACAACTCATAGACATAATCAAAATGACCTGCCAGTAAGTCAGCTTTATGCCAGTCAATCCCCGGTATATTAAAAGCATATATAATATAATCCAAAGGAATATTTTCCACCTCTCCGGCTTCTTTCAAGCGTTCAAGAGTCTGATTAAAAGGCGAGTGTAAATAATCCATCATCCGGTTAACCCTATTTTCATCGGTCACAACAGCTAAAAGATCGGCTTTTGTAGCCTTAGAATAAGCTTCCAGACTCAAAAAACGGGATGCCAAAGCCTCTGCCAATTTAGCAGACATATTTTTCATTCCAATTTCAAATGCATAAATCACTTTTGCCAAAGGAATACTGGTCATTTCAAAACTTTCAGGATAGATAATTTTCTCCAATCCGATCAGCTCTTCTCTTTTCGAAGGCAACAAATACAGATCTGCAACATCCGCAATCAAGCTTTTACTCAACAGCAAATCTATTGTCTCCTCTCCAATTCCTTCGATATCCATCGCCTTCCGGCTAACAAAATGTTCTATCTTACCGGCTATCTGAGGAGGACAATGATCCTCATTCGGACAATAATGATTAGCCTCGCCTTCTATCCGTACCAATAAAGTCCCACATTCCGGGCAGTGTGTGATAAACTCAACTGGTTTGGCATCTTTCCTTCGTTTAGCTTTATCCACCCCTACAATCTTCGGAATAATCTCCCCTCCCTTTTCAACATACACCGTATCATGTTCGTGCAAGTCCAAAGCTGTAATAATATCCGCATTATGCAGTGAAGCCCGTTTTACCGTTGTGCCGGCCACATGTACCGGCTCCAAATTTGCAACAGGAGTAATACTCCCGGTCCGGCCCACTTGATAAACTACATCCAACAAAGGAGTTTCCACTTGTTCCGCCTTGAATTTATAAGCAATCGCCCAACGCGGAGACTTGGCAGTATACCCAAGTAAATGCTGCATCTCAATATCATTCACTTTTATTACAATCCCATCGATCGGTACAGGCAAATTCTTCCTCTCCTCATCCCACCTGCTAATAAAAGCCCATACCTCCTCAAAGTTACCAGCCAACTGGATATAAGCAGGCATATGAAATCCCCATTCTTTGGCCTTCATTAAATTTCCATAATGGGTAGGCGCAGGAGTCAAATCCCCGGGAATATAATACAGATAACAATCCAAATGCCGCTTGGCCACCAATGAAGAATTCTGCAATTTTAAAGTCCCGGCGGCAGCATTCCGGGGATTGGCAAACAAAGGCTCTCCCGCCTCAGCTTTCTCCTCATTCAACCTGTTAAACACAGAAAAAGGCATCAGGAT
>URJC01000382.1 GCA_900548135.1 uncultured Odoribacter sp.
TCACTATTTTTCCCAATATCAAAAAAGTGATATTTTCTTAAACGTATCGGCTGGTGTACCTGAAAATACAAGCATAAAGTCTTCTTATCCATGGTATAATATATTTTATTTATTCTATTTCATTTACTATTTACCTCATTTCCCCTCTCAGCCATCCTGTTCATCCTTTTTTAACATCTTCATAAATTTGTTTCAACTTAAATGCTGCATTCTCCCATTTCAGGGTATTTACTTCATTTAAACCATATTTAGCCGCAAATTCTGATAATGCAGGATAAGCCAATAACCCGTAAATGGCATCTGCCAGCGCATCCACATCCCAGAAATCCACTTTAATGGCATGTTTTAAAACTTCAGCCACACCAGATTGTTTTGAAATAATCGTAGGAACTCCCGAACGCATCGCTTCCAATGGAGATATTCCAAAAGGCTCTGATACAGAAGGCATGACATAGACATCGCTATAGGCAAACATTTTCTGTACATCCTGTCCTCTGAGGAATCCGGTAAAATGAAACTTAGTAGCAATTTTCAGCTTAGCCACCCGGCGGATCGAACGATTCATCAAATCGCCGCTACCAGCCATCACGAAACGTACATTCGGATAACGTTTCAACACCTTATTAGCAGCCTCAATAAAATATTCAGGTCCTTTCTGATAAGTAATACGTCCCAGAAAAGTAACCACTTTTTCCTTCACTCCCCGGTTTACTTCCACATCCTGATACGACTGGAAATCAACCGCATTATGGACTGTCACAACTTTATCCGGATTGATATGATAACGATGAATCACAATATCACGAGTCAGATTACTCACCGTGATCACCCGGTCAGCTTCCAGCATCCCCTGGCGTTCCAGGTTGTACACCGTTTGGTTGACATTTTCCCCGCTCCGGTCAAATTCAGTTGCATGTACATGAATCACCAAAGGTTTTCCGGAAACGCGTTTGGCAGCTATTCCCGCAGCATAGGTCAGCCAGTCGTGGGCATGGATGACATCAAATTGCTGTTGTTCTGCTATAGTGGCAGCCACTAAAGCATACCGAGCCACTTCTTCCATCAGGTTTGCCCCATATTTACCGGAAAACTGATACTTATTTTTAAAGCCAATCCGTTTTTCATCCCTACCTTCCAATATACTCTGATTCACCTCCCGTTCAAAGCGTTCGGGATCCATATAAGGCATCAAATTAGAACCGATCTGCATAAAATTGATATTTTTCCAGTACTCCTGAACATCATGGTATTCGTACAAAGACTCAATATCACTGGCATTGATTATTTTAGCAGAACTCTGATCCTCATCACCACTGGCTTTCGGCATCACAAACAATACCTCAACACCTTGTTTAGCAAGCCCCTTGGTCAATCCCAAACAAGCTGTTCCCAATCCCCCGGCAATATGAGGCGGAAACTCCCAGCCGAACATTAATACTCTCGTTTTCATAATATATTATTTCAATTGTTTTCTATCCGTATATGAATTGTACAATCCACAAACACTTATATAGCTTCTTCTGTGTACCATTCATTTTTTAGCCTTCTCATATTTTCTGATCATTGCCATGCTCCTCAAAATTTCACCCACACTCCATGCCTGGGAAATGCAACCATTCGGTGCATAAGGAGGATTTCCATCATAAATTTCACCCACAGAACAAACTCCATATACGGTCATATCTTCTTCGAATCCGGCTAATAGTTCCTTCGCTGTCTTTACAAATTCCTTACCGTACAAACGGAAATTAGCTTCAATATAGGGCCCTATCAACCAAGGCCATACAGTTCCCTGATGATAAGCATGGTCACGAGTGGCCTGATCCCCTTCATAAGTACCTTCATAGTGGATATTCTTAGGCGCCAAAGTTCGTAATCCCCGGGGAGTCAATAACTCACTCTTCACCACATCCAGCACCCCACGCTTCATTTCATCTGTAAGCGGACTATACTCTAACGAACAAGCTATCACCTGATTAGGACGAACATAAACATTTTGTCCTCCCCCATTCACAAAATCAGCCAGATAACCTTTTTCTTTACTCCAGAAAACATTGACAAAACTCTCCTGCACTTTAGCAGGCATATCTTCCCATTCTTTGACAAACTTAGTATCTCCGGCTTCCCGAGCCAATTGCAAGGTGTAACAGATTGCATTATACCACAAAGCATTGATTTCCACCTGATATCCTCCTCGTGGTGTCACAGGTATACCTCCTACAATAGCATCCATCCAAGTCAATGCTTTTCCGGGCTCATCTGCCCAGATCAGATGATTATCCACCATCCTGACATATTCATTCACCCCTTCGCGATAAGCTTTTAAGACTGCTTTCATCTTTGTTCCATAATTCTTCCAAATGGCTGCATTATCCCGGATGGCTTCCCCATATTCCTGAACAGCTTTAAAAAACCACATCGGCGCATCTACGGAATTATAAGATGCATGCTTATCTTTCCCTATATTGGGGAATAAACCGTTGTGTAACTCCCCAACCATAGTGTCCAATACGTCCTTACAAGTTTTTGTATCATTGGCAGCCGCCAGGGTTACACCCGGTAAAGCAATAAAAGTATCCCGTCCCCAGCGCCCGAACCACGGATACCCCGCAACTATTTCCGTTTCCTTACCTCTCCGGACAATAAACTGAGAAGCCGAATACTTCAAACAATTCTCAAAACTATCACGCGGAGCCAGATCGGAAGAGCAC
>URJC01000383.1 GCA_900548135.1 uncultured Odoribacter sp.
CCGGCACCACCGACAGCTCTCCTGCTCCTGGCTTAAAATCAATAGTCACAGTAACACTCATTCCTGCTGCCAGTCCTGGAGCTGCATCTCTTTTCAAACGGAAACGGGCATTGAATAACTGATTATAATTAGCCCCTTGATTAATATCAATCAACTCCAAAGGCAAAACCGTAGCCGGAAAAGCATCTGCAACAGCCTCAAATCCGGTAAAATCTTCCCGGCGAACAAAATCACTGGTAGGAATATCTATGTCCACTTCAAAATAATCGTCATTGATCATGGACAAAACCGGAACTCCCTGATTCACAATCTCAGGGGCACTGAAATATTTATTCTGTATATACCCATCAAAAGGAGCCTTCAGCCGGGTATCATTCAAAGCATTGCGATGTACATTGTACAAAGCTGTAATTCGTTTTTTTGCAGCAACAGCTTTGTCATATTCATTGACTGACACACTTCCTCGCCGGTATAATTCAATCACCCGGTCAGATTCCCCCTTTACCTGGCTATATTCAGCCCTTGTTGCATTGTATTGCAACTGATAGTCACGGGGATCCAGTTCTGCCAGTAATTGTCCTTTTTTGACATGTTGCCCTTCACTAACATAGATCTTTTGAAGAGGACCCGGAACCCGGAAAGATAACTTGACATTTTCAGCAGCCTTGATCTTGCCAGGATAAGTCACTGACGATTTTCCCCCATATGGTTCTACAATTGAGGTTTTAACAAGTTGAGGTATCTCTACCGGGGCCTGAGACTTCTTACACGATATTACCCCACTCAAAATAATAGACCCTATTGTCCAGAATAACCATCCATTTTTCATTATATTCTCTCATTTTAAATAATCCATGAAGAGTGAACGGATAACGATCCAGCTAAAAGTAAAATCCTCAAACCGCTTCCCTTCATCATTCTCAAAGTCTTAATATATACTTACGAGAGAGAATAAATGTTTCATAAAACAATAAAAAAGTAGGGACTGTCTTCTTCCGAAAACAATCCCTACTTACCGACTATAAAAATACTTTATTCTGCGATAATAGTCAATTCCGCACCAGAAGCAAAATCCTGACCATTTTGTTCGCTCAGGGCCGTAAAACGAATATACCGTCCACGTACCGGTTTACCAAACATTACCCGCTTTTCTTTACTGTTACGGTCAAATGTTCCTTTACAAACCGGTTCCCCCCAATTCTTCCCATCCATGCTGACATGGATCGTATAATCTTTCACATGACCATTAGTACCATTTTGTCTAGGCAGATAAGTGAAACCTTTCACCAATTTAGCTTCACCAGCATCCAGATCCACCCAATGCGGATGTTTAGCCACTGTCACAGAAAACATCGTGTGCCAAATGGTATTAGGATCACCGTCTGTCAGATGTGAAGCGTCTCCGCTTCCGGATTCCTGGCTACTAGCATATATAACTGTCGTCTGAATACTTTCTATCCGGTCAAAGGTCATAGTAGTTTTAATGTCCGGCACATCCTTAAACCAGGCAGTAACAGTTCCCCCTTCACGCAAAGAGACCGGCTCTGTATATGTTTTCACCTTTCCTTTTCCGATGGTATAGCAGATCACAGCATCTTTACGAATAGAAGAAAGTTCAACTATCCCAGCTTTATTACGAATAATAGAGAGTGGAATCTCACCGGCAGGAGCAACGTTTCCAATTGTTGCCAGCTCTTTACCTGCAGGACGGATAATAAATCCCATATTATTATGTCCGGCAAAAACCCGGTCCTGAACCAATGGTCCACCCTGTCCGCAACTGTTTCCTCCTAATCCGGTTACCGCAGCATCCAGATGCAGATAAGTATCTCCGGCAGCCGGCAACTGATAGGGATGGGAAGCCAGTATCAAATCCATAGCAGAATATTGAAGCGCTGAAGCCGACAAACGGTTGGTTGCAACAAATACAGCCCCTTGTCCAGCCGGATTGGTTAATGCAACCCAACGTACATCTTCATGATTTCCCATATCCTGTGGTTTCGGGAAATTCACAAATTCTCCGGCTACCGTACTTTTATGCTGCTCAATAAACTGTCCGCTTTTCCGGTCAGCATAGTTATCAATAGGTCCTCTGCCATAATAGGTAAAGTCAGCATATTGCTGAGGAATCTTCATCACATATCCCAAACGAGGCAATACTAAATTAGCTTGATTGGAGGTGATACTGGATTGAAGTTCTATTGAACCATCGGGATAAACTGTCCAGATTTGATTGGTTGTAAATTTAAAATCATTGGGACCAAACGGTTTATCTTTCAATTCTTCAACATTATTTTTACCTGAACTTGTGCCCCCCAGGATTTTAGCTGCATTCGGAGCCTGAGATTCAACGGTAAACGCCAGCACAACCGTTCCGTTGGCCATCGGCAGTACCTTAGCATTTGTCGCTTTATGTACTAAATTATGCAATCCCCGTTCGAACCATTGTGAATAGAACCAGTTATCATTATTGGTAAATGCCCGTAAAGCATCCAGTTTAGGTCCGTTCCCATCGGCAATCACTGTTTCATTTCCGTAAACCAAACTATGGATCGTCCCGGTATTCATATCGAATTTTACTTCAAATCCGTCTCCTTTTATAGTCTGAATAGGAGAAGCAGATTTCACATATTGCAATTTACCGGCATTTCCTGCCACCTCACTAATCAAAGGCCGCTCAGCCTCTTTCACCT
>URJC01000384.1 GCA_900548135.1 uncultured Odoribacter sp.
TGACGGTTATAATACCAAACGCCTTCCATAAATTTATACCATGCCCAACTATTAGATCCCTCACACTCTATCTCCGGATTATAAGAATCCTTACCATTCTTTCCCATCGTAGTCATAATACTCAAAGAATCGTCTACTGTAAAAGCTGCATTTTTGTCAACAGTAACAGCATCAAAACCGGTTTCTTCGGAATCGATACATCCTCCTTTACCTTTACCTGAAGTTCCGCTGTTCGTTTTCACATAATAACGGTTGAAAGCGACATCCCAATCCAAACTTTCATTAGGTTTTGCCGGAGTTTCTATAAAATTTCCTTTCTTAAAAGAGAAATATTTCCATCCACTTGCATAATCATTGGAAAAAAAAGTACGGGTTCTTTCGCCCTCAGTCGTTTCGCCGCCCGGTAATGTTTTTTTCTTATCATCATCGCAAGCGACAGCAGCCAACGCCAATACAACGCAGGCCCATTTCATCAAATTCAGTCTTAAATTCATGCTCTTCATTTTATTGATTAATTAGAAAACTATTTATCAAAAACGCAATATCAACGAACCGAAAAACCGCCGTCCCGGGTCGTACATAATACTCGTATCGACGAAATCGAACAGATTATCGATACCACCGGTCACCGACAGACGCATATATTTCCATGTCCAGGGTGTATATTGCGCCGTCAGTTTCCACATCGTATAGCCCGGTTTGGTCCGGGTGGTAATCACCTCCACTTCCTGCCCGGAATCATCTGTTTCTGTCCGTCTGCTCTTGGAGATTCGTTTCGAATCCCAGCGTCCGGACAAGGTTACCGCCCCTTCGTGTTTTAACAATTTACCATGCAGCGAAGCACTCCAATTCATCGCATGTTTCGAGTTACCGGACAATTGCAATCCAGTCTCCTTATTCAAAGCATCACAGAAAGCATAGGATGTCCGTAAAAGCAATGCCGATACCGGATAATACGTTGCCGTAGCCTCCGCCCCCCGGATACGTACCCCCTTGACATTTTCATAACGAAGCTCTGTCCCCAATTCTCCCGGCTTCGGATCCTCTATATCCACATTATAACTATTGATCTTATTGTCCACCGTATTTTGATACAACTCAGCCGTCAACATCAACCGTCCCTGCCAGGTATATTCACCGGAAACCGAAAAATAATCGGAATGTTCCGCTTTCAGATCGGGATTCCCGATATTATGCGACACGCTTCCCATGTTAAAATCCGAATACAACTCTGTCAGGCCCGGAGTCTTGAATCCCCGGCTGTATCCTGCCCGGATCTTGAAATTACCCGGAGAATACATCAGATTTATTTTCGGTGTAAAGGCACTCCCGAATTCGGAATTGTGTGTATAGCGGAATCCGCCAATCACCTCCAGCCGATCGGTAATCATCCAGTCGGCTTGCGCAAACAGATTGGCATCGTCCATATTCCGGATCGTTTTTTCTTTACCGTACTGCATTTTATTATAGTTCTTCGTCCCGTTCCATTCGAACCCCTTAACGATCACCAGATTGTCCCAAGGCTTAAATTCATCCACCAAACGGACAGTCTGCTCGTGTGACCAGGCGTTCGTGCTATCCGGAAGATACAGAAAATCATATACTGTCTTACGTGTATAAAAATCTCCTGCATAAGTACCGTACAATTTATAGCGGTCATTAAAAGCATGTTCGGCGTTCACCTGCAATGTCTTGGTCAGACTACGATAATGTGTCGGCGCAGTACTTTCCCAGGGATTTTCCACTTCCCCCCAATACAACGAGCCTTTCACCGTGATGCGGGAATACTGGTTATTCCAACCCAATTTCTCTTCGATGGCCATATGGTGAGAAGGATTTTCTGTAAAAGATTCCGGAGTTTCCGGTGTCAGGTCATATCCATCCGAAGAAGTACGATTGAAAAGTGTCTGAGCGTAAAATCCTTTGTATTTCATCCCCACTCCGGCATCTAATTGCAAATCGTTGTACTTTCCATAGCGCACCTTCGCCCAGCCTTCCAGCGGACGTTTCGGTATATCCGTGATGATATTGATAACCATCCCCATCGCGCTCGATCCATACAAGGCCGAAGCAGCTCCCTTCAATACCTCGATCTTTTTGATATTGGCAGTCGTCAACCGGTCGAAATCGATCGGTCCGCCCGGTGTTGTCGACAAACGTTCTCCGTCTACCAGGATCAAAATATAACTGTTTTCCAACCCCTGCACCTGAATATTATTTCCACGAGGATCAGTATTAAAACGCAAACCGGGAATATTATACTCCAACACATCAATCATACTCTCGAAATCGTTCCGTTGCAATACTTCTGATGGCACAATCCGTGTCATTACCGGCGTTTCAGCCACCGTTTTTTCCGTTCGCGTACCCGTTACCGTTACCTCATCCAAATCCAGCAGGCTTTTCTTCAGCCGAACGACCAGATTCCCGGTGACATCCGATTCCAATACCAGCGTCTTCGTCTCATATCCCACAGAACGCACTGTTAATTCAGCAGACTGATTCACAGGCACTTCTACTTTGAAATAACCTTTCATATCACACACCGTTCCCCAGCCCAAACCAGTTACACTAATCGTCGCCAGCGGAATCCCATCACCGGTATTTTCATCAACCACCTGTCCGGACACTTTTGTCGTCCGAACCGC
>URJC01000385.1 GCA_900548135.1 uncultured Odoribacter sp.
GGCAACTACTTAAAAAAGTTACCATACATAAAGAATATAGAATTGTTTGTATCTTCATCGCTACATCGTTATTATCATTTCATATATTGTTCTATTTCGGAAGCAAGTTCAGAATTATCTGTGTCATGCCATTCTATCGGTTTTACCTTCTCCTGTAAGTATTCAAATACTACAAATAGAGCCGGTACAATAAAAATCTGGCAAATCATCCCGATAAACATACCGCCGATTGCTCCGGTACCTAAAGTACTATTGCCATTAGCCCCCACGCCATGTGCAAACATCAAGGGAAGTAGTCCGATTACCATAGCCAGAGAGGTCATTAAAATAGGTCTCAAACGGGCAGAAGCCCCTGAAACAGCAGCATCTTTAATACTCATACCTGTTTTACGCCGGTCTAAAGCAAACTCTGTTATCAAAATAGCATTTTTAGCCAATAACCCAATCAACATGATCAAAGCAATCTGCATATAAATATTATTGTCAACTCCCATGATTTTCGCAAAGATAAAACTTCCCATCAAACCTGAAGGCACAGATAATAATACCACCAACGGCAAAATATAACTTTCATACTGTGCACTCAAAAGCAAATAAACAAATACGAAACACAAGGCAAAAATCATAGCTGTCGTACTTCCGCTACTACTCTGTTCTTCACGGGTCATTCCTGAGAATTCAAAACCATACCCTGTAGGTAACGCCTCAGCAGCAACTTCCTCAATAGCCTTGATTGCCTGTCCGGAACTATAACCATCTGCCGGAGAACCATTGACACTCATAGAAGTAAACATATTGAAACGTTTAATATTATCAGGGCCATATACCTTATTCAAAGTCATAAACTGACTGATAGGTGCCATCTCGTTCCCATTCCGGATCTTGATATTTTGTAAAGATTCCGGATTGATACGGTATTGCGGATCAGCTTGTATCATAACCCGGTATAATTTACCAAAACGGTTGAAGTTAGAGGCATAAATTCCTCCGTAATATCCTTGCAGGGTGGTCAGAATATCGCTGGGACTGATTCCGGCCTGTTTACATTTGGCTGCATCTATATCTATCATGTATTGCGGGAAAGTCGGGTTAAACGAGGTTTGAGCCGTGGCTATTTCAGGCCGTTCCTTCAATTTAGCCAAAAAGTCCTGTGCTACCTGATAAAAGGTATTCAGATCACCACCGGTTTTATCCTGTAAATTGAATTCAAAACCATTGGTAACACTGTAGCCGGGAATCATCGGAGGGGCGAACAACAACACCCTGGCATCTTTTATCAATGTTTTAGCTTGCATATACAACGAACCGATCACCGCATTCGCCTCCTGCCCTTTTGTCCTCTCATCCCAATCTTTCAGTTTTATAATCAAAGTCCCGTATGAATTTCCCTGGCCAGCCAGAAAACTATATCCCGTAACCTGGGTACGGCTTTTCACTGCCGGATTGGCTGCAACCAGACTATCTACCTGCTCCATAACTTGCTCAGTCCTCTCCTGGGAAGTTCCGGGAGCCATGTCCACAACAGCAAAAATAGTACCCGTATCTTCATTAGGAACCAAACCCGTCGGAGTCGTGTTCATAAGGAAAATCATCAAAACAATAGTTGCAATAACTATTCCGAAAGATAAGAATTTACGGCGGATAAAAAACAGCACTCCCCTTTCATATTTCTTTAATGTAATGTCATAAGCAGCGTTAAAAGCCACATGGAAGCGTTCAATATAAGATACCTTTTTCTTTTTTCCGTCTTTATCGTGAGGATGCAAAAACATGGCACATAATGCCGGGCTTAGGGTCAAAGCATTGATTGCTGACAGTCCGATCGCAATAGCCATGGTCAATCCAAACTGACGATAAAAAGTTCCGGATGTACCACTCATGAAACTAACCGGGATAAATACGGACATCATCACTAATGTGATGGAAACGATAGCCCCTCCCAACTCGTTCATCGCATCAATTGCGGCAAGACGTGCCGATTTATATCCCTGATCCAGTTTGGCATGTACACCTTCGACCACCACAATGGCATCATCCACCACAATGGCAATGGCCAAAACCAAAGCACAAAGCGTTAGTAAGTTAACACTGAATCCAATCAGATACAGACCAAAAAACGTACCCACCAAAGCCACTGGAATGGCAATGGCTGGAATTAAGGTAGAGCGGAAATCCTGTAAGAAGATGTAAACGACCAAAAATACCAGGATAAATGCCTCGATTAAGGTCTTCAATACTTCATGAATAGAAGCAAACAAAAAGTCGTTGGCATTCAGCAACTCAACTACTTTTACCCCAGGAGGCAAGGTCGGCTCAATCTTCTTCAGGTAGCTTTGAATATCCTTAATAATGGTAGTAGCATTGGATCCTGCTGTCTGGAAAATAATTGCGGTAACTCCGGCATGACCGTTCACATTATTTTGAAATCCGTAAGTCAAACGTCCCAGTTCAATATTAGCAATATCTTTCAATTTCAAGATTTCTCCGTCAGAAGTTGCCCGTATGACAATATCTCCGAATTCTTCCTGAGTTTGTAAACGGCCCTTGTATTTCATCACATACTGAAAGGATTGATTACCCCGTTCTCCAAACTGTCCGGGAGCAGCTTCTATGTTTTGTTCTGCCAAAGCCGCC
>URJC01000386.1 GCA_900548135.1 uncultured Odoribacter sp.
CAAAGACACTCCCTGTCCATTCCTTCAGCCGCCGGAACACCTTTCGGCACCTCCACCTCCAAAATTTCCGTCAGAAAATCCGCCAGTCCCCGGTCCATCTCAGCCATTGCCCAAAGTTTCTGCCTGAATGTCCGGCTTTCTGTCGAAGGCGAGAATATCAACAATTTCCATTCTTCCTTCCGGTTACGAAGAAAATCAGCCACTTCCTTCCTCCGGTAATCCAGCAGCAAAATCCATAAGGCTAAAAAATCCGCTTCTGAAAACCGGAAACCGATCTTTTTCCGTCCGTCCAAAATTTTCTGAAAATCAACCTCCCGTCCTTCCAGACAACAAGCCAGCAAGCAACGCAACTCCCGTACCTCCGCTTTACCGCTACCAGCCAAAGCAGACTGTAACATTCCCTGCAACGCCGTCTGCTCATTCCCGACAAACGAGTAACCGTCCAACCACCATAATAACAAAGCAGCATAAAACCGGACCCCCGCCCCACTTTGTTCCACATCACAGGCGAGCCAGCCGCCCGGCATACGATCTAACCGGTTTTTCAACCGTTTCGGAACATGATCCCTCAACTCCATAAAAAGAACATACATATCCCTTTCCCCTCCGGACATCCTGCCTGTCAGTAAATACCTTTCTAATACGGCCAAACGTTCATCCCATTCATTTTCAATCCTCAACTCAGTTTTCAGCACAACCAGCTCCTGCTCAGCTTCCATCCACAAATCACGGATAGTTTCCCAAAATCCAACGCTCTTTCCGCCTTTCAGACCAGCCAGATACTGATAAAAATAACGAAGCAGATTTTTCACTTCCAACGCATAATGCGCAGCCAACTCCCTCAGTAAGCGGAGTGCAAACTGTTTCCGGTTAAACGTATCCGCTAATGCCAGCTGGAAAATAAATTCCCATCTCAACAGCCCAAATTCACTGCCGGCCCTGCCTTCAAACATCCCCTGATCTTTAGCAGATGTCAGTCGCCCCGCATACTCCAGTATAAATTCAGGGTCCTGCGGCAAAAAACGTCTCACCAGATTTGTGATTTCCAACTCATTCAACTGACTTAACAAACGACGGCATGAAAGCGGACGCATCAGCATTCCCAGCACCCGTTTTTCCTCCTCCTCAGTCAGTCTTCTCCCTGTTTTCTTCATCTGATCCCACACCGATAAATTCCGTTCTTCCTCCAACTCAACCAATACTCCCGCCAGCCATCCCGGCAATTCCCCGGGTATTTGTCTGAAATAACCCAGTAAACTCCAATATTCCAGTCCGTAATGAGCAGCCAAACGATGCAAAATGCCCGATACAAATTGTTTGCGGTCCAGATTGGCAAAAGACCTTTCCAGTAATACCCCAAAAATAAAATCCCATTTGACGTAGCGGAATTCATCCCCCGCCTTACCCTCGTACCTACCTCTCTCCTTTTCCGCCTCCAATACCCGGGCATAGTTCACAATAAATTCACTGTCAGATGGAATCAATATCTTTACAATCCATTCGATTTCAGTTTCCCGTAAGCCTTGCAGCAATATCCTCCTTCTCACAGTATCTGCCAGTTGCCGCTGCAACTCCTCCGGCCACCCCTCCGGATTTTTCTCAAACAAACCGTTGTCCACGGAAGAAACAAAAACTTTTTTCAGCAATCCCCGGGGAACCTCTTTCACCATCTGTACCGAGGAATCCCCTTGCAAAGCTACCAGACAATTCACTTTTTCCTCGTACCGGATTTCTTCCAGGATTTCCAGCAACTCATGCCGGACCACATCCCCCGACAACAACTCTTCCACGCCTTTCATCAGATAGCCCACCAAAGTCAATACCCCAATCCCCAAGTGCGCTGCCAACTTCCGTAAAGTATAATCCACCAATTCTTTCCGGTTGATACGTCCCTTATTCACCGACCAGATATAAGTCAATACCAATATCCATAAGGTATTCCGGTAATCCTGACGGGGCACCTGATAACGATGTAGCCGCGGATAATTCTGAATCACGAATCCCGTATATCGGTTAATAAATGCTGCTTCCCTACTTACCGTCAGCGTCACCAACGCCTCAAGTATCCCGTCGTCCAAACGATATACCAATCGTTTACGTACCCTTTCCTGCCCCCCTTCCATCAACAGAAACCGCCTGAATTTCTCCGCCTCCTCAGCAAGAATCCGGAGCAGATATTGTTTCAAATCAAAGGACCATTCTCTACAATCCCATCCCATATACCCATGCACCAAATAATAGATCAATTGTTCGTAACAAGCCGCAGAACCAGTATACCTCTTCACTCCGGCTGTTTCAGCCCCCGACAACAATCCCCGCAAAGCCTCTTTCAAACATTCCTCCAAACGGCCCGGGAATTGATCATAAAACTCATCTTCGGTCAGACTTCCCAAATCCAGTTCCAAACGATCGATATGTAACACAACATCCGCATTCTCCCGGGCCATAAGAACACGTTCGGCCACATCCGTAAATCCGGAACGGCAAAAACCATCCCATTTACTGTAAAGATCGAAAGCCAAAGGCTCATCTTCCATCCCAAACTCAAACCTCACCTGCCCGATAACAATCATTGTACTCGTATTTTATCGTCAATCACCCTCTCCACCTCCCTCAT
>URJC01000387.1 GCA_900548135.1 uncultured Odoribacter sp.
GGGAGCTGGCTGCACACAATCAATATCGTACAATAAGTCACTGAAATTTTGTTAAAAACAGTAAAATCCGCAATCAACATCAACACGATGGTGAGTTCATTGTGTATTATTCGTAATTTTACAGGCAAAAATTAAACGGCACGGTATGGAATACCCCAAGGATATAATCGTTGCTGACAAACTCGGCATTGTGAGAACAGATGCTGAAGAGGAATATCTGGCTCATTTGCTCTGTTTGGGGGGTATGTGCCGTTACCGTTTCAACGAGCGTGATTTCGAATTGCACGCAGGGGATTTGTCTATTATCCGCAAGCGGAAATTGATTGGGAAAATAGAACCGTCAGACGATTTCCGGTGTAAAATCATCTACGCAAAGCCCGGTTTTATAGATCTGTGTACGCCGCAAAGCAATTACGGTATAAAAGGCTCACTGGCTCTTTTTCTCAATCCCGTCATACACCTCACGCCGGAACAACAGCTTGTCTGCCGCCGCGATTTCGAGCTGCTGGAACAGCGCATCCGGGACACGGAACATCGCTTTTACCGCGAAACGCTTATCAACACCATGCAGGCGGCCATTCTCGATTTTTTCGATTTCCACGCCCGCATTTATGGGGAAAGCGATATTTCCACGCAAAATGCTTCCATTATGAACCGTTTTCTGAAAATGCTGGAAGAGGGTACATACCGGGAACACCGGGAAGTGACCTATTATGCCGATTGCCTGTGCGTCACATCTAAGTATCTCTCCGAGGTATCGAAGAAAGTGAGCGGATATGCCGCCAACTACTGGATCAACCGTTACACGATACTCGACATTACCCGCCTGCTCCGCGACAAATCATTGACATTCGTCCAGATTTCCGACATGTTCGGGTTCTCCTCCCCCGCTTATTTCAGCCGTTACGTGCAGCAGAACTTAGGTGTCAAACCGTCGGATTACAGGGAATAAACCTCTTTTCAAAACTTATTTTTTACCATCTTTTGTATCAACGTTTTATTATATCGCCGCTGCCTTACTGTAACAATAATCTAAGGCAGTGATATACATATTTACACTTATAAACCTACAGTTAGGATAAACATGTATATAAATACCTAAGTAAAACAGGTATGAATCACTCAGGGAGATCGGATAATGGCTCTAAAAGCAGGAATGGAAAAAGGCTGTCCCAGTTAGGAACAGCCCCTAAAGGTTTTTGATAAACATCAGTGGATCACACCAAAATTCTCAAAAAACTATTATGGCAGGAGGGTATACAGTTTATAATAACCTCCACTTAAAGATCCACGTTTATTGGATCTACGGGAACAAAATCATCAACAGTTACCGAATATTTGATTTCACCGTTCAATATGTCCTCTCCGCCTGTACCCGGTTCTTCATCAGTGTCAGTTCCTCCGCCGGGATTATTCGGGTTCGGGTCTATTTTTCCGGCTCCCCCACCTCCGTCAGCACAGAATACCAGGTTGTAGACATATTTCTTACCCGGCAACAGTGAAGCATCTTTACCGCTGTCTTTTCCGATAGGAATGGCTGCATAGGCATACCTGACGGCTCCGTTATCAGCAGCTTTCGGCTCCGGGTAAATTACAGTATAATTATCCCCGCTCTTATTGGAAATACGGCAAAGAACAGCCAGATAAGCGCCGGTCGTGCTTACAGATCCGTCCCAGGGAGTCAATGCCTGAGGGATAACCATAAACCGATCCGTACCGAACATGATGCTTTGGAACTGATCTGTCAGTGTCACTGCATCAGCACCCGCCACCTTATTTTTATAGTAAGCCGTTGCCGGGGTATCTTTTCCCTGCAAACCGGTCCAACTGCCCAACGCCAGCGTCTTGTCAGTATTTGCCGCAGGATCAGCAACCACTCTGTCGGCCGTTGCAGCGGTTGGCAGAGTCAAATCGGCTTTCGTCCCCAGGTTGACAAGCTTAATACCTACCACCTCGACTCTTACAGAAGAGGGTTTTGCATTTTTCGCATTCACCTCGATCTGAGCCAAAGCGTGTCTGAAATTCAAAGGTACGGTACCGTCAACGAAAGCAGTTTTTCCTCCTTCATTATAGGCTACCAGCAGGTCTTTCTGTTCTTCCACCTTTTGTTTCGGTGTGAATCCGGTAATCTTGTGGACAAATCCCTCCCCCTGAGCGGCTTTTCCGATATTGACCACCCCTTCCGTAGCATCGGCGGGGCCATTGGCATACGCAAAGAATTTCAAGGAATAGATCGGCCAAAAGTAAGTGCCTTGCGACACCCAATTGCCCTCGGATAAGTTAACATCCGTCGTAAAGTAAACATCATTGGAATTGAGAGCGGTAACTTTGAAAGCGTTCAAAGTGGCCCGTGTAGCGTGATCAACCAGCGTACGGAAAGAAATACTCTTCTCATGTGCAATATCCACAGTCTCGTCGTTGGAACACGCTGTAAACAATGCAGCAACAATCGTTAATCCAAAAATCAAGTTTTTCATCATGTAAAAAATAATTAATTAATAAAAAATAAACATCACATGGAGACCTCAATCTCCAAAACGCCCCATTCATCCACATCCGGAGTGAAGCCCCCCTCACGGTCTATAGGCTTGGGAATGGGGAGTCC
>URJC01000388.1 GCA_900548135.1 uncultured Odoribacter sp.
GTAGCCATTGAACAACAGAACCTCCGACAAAAATACTTCCCTCCAATGCATAGTTCACTTTATCTCCAATTTTCCAGGCAATGGTTGTCAGCAAATTATTTTCTGAAACAATCGGTTTTTCTCCACTGTTCATCAGCAGAAAACATCCCGTTCCATAAGTATTTTTCATCATACCCGGCTCTATACACATTTGTCCGAAAAGGGCAGCCTGTTGGTCACCAGCAATACCAGCAATAGGCACCTTGTGTGCAAAAAGTGTTGTCTTTGTATGCCCATACACTTCACTCGAAGATTTTACTTCCGGCATCATCGAAACAGGGATATGAAACAATTTCAGCAATTCCTCATCCCAGGTTAAAGTATGTATATTAAACAACATGGTACGGGAAGCATTGGTAACATCTGTGACATGTACTTCTCCCCTTGTCAGCCGCCAAATCAACCAGGAATCAACTGTACCGAAAAGTAATTTTCCCTTCTCTGCACGTTCCCGAGCTCCCGGTACATGATCTAAAATCCATTTTATTTTTGTGGCACTAAAATAAGCATCCAGGATCAAACCCGTTTTATCCCGTATAAAACCTGTTTTCCCTTCTGCTTTCAGACTATCACAATAAGCTGAAGTACGCCTATCCTGCCAAACGATTGCGTTATAAACAGGCTCTTCCGTTTCCTTATCCCACACAATAGTTGTTTCCCGCTGGTTTGTAATGCCAATCCCGGCAATATTCAATCCGTTGATATCGATAGTTGCAATTGCCTCAGCTATCACAGAAGCCTGGGATGCCCATATTTCATGAGGATCATGTTCAACCCAACCGGATTGAGGAAATATCTGCCTGAATTCTTTCTGGGCAACAGAACAAATTTCGCCTTTCTCATCAAAAACGATTGCCCGTGAACTACTCGTACCTTGATCTAATGATAAAATATATTGTTTCATATGTCTGAAATTATAAAATCTTCTTTACAGAAAACGTTTCCACACCGCAATATTCAAAACGAAACTTTATTTTTTCCAATCGAAACAAATTTAAAGACAATACATTTTATTTCAAAATAAAATGTATTATTTTTTATTTCATTTGTTTTAAAAAAGTCTATTACTCCAATGCCATTGCCAAAATAGAAACAGGATGTTCACACTTTTTTGTAGTGGACATTTCAATCTGCCACTTACAAGTCTCACAATCTGTCACAACATAATCAATATCACTAGCCTCAATTTGTTTAAACAATGAATCTCCAATAGCTTGCGAAGTCGGATAATTTTCTTTTTTAAAACCATATGTTCCCGCAATACCGCAACATTGAGAATCCAACACCACCAATTCAACATTAGGAATTAGTTTTAATAATTCAACTGAATAATATGACCATCCTAACTTTTCCATATGGCAAGGCGTATGATAAGCTATTTTGAACTTTTTGTCTTTTTTAAATTTCAGTTCCGTCTTTTCCTTCCTCATCAAACGATAAATATAACGGGTAGCCAATTCTATCTGATCCCGAACTTCTGCAGTTTGTATTCCCAATAAATGAGGATATTCATCCCGAATCGTAAACGTACAGGTTGATGAAGTTGCGATTACTGGTACCTTCTGTTCCAACACAGATCTCCGGATTGATCCGATATTAACACGGGCTTGTTTCCTAGCCTGATTGATAAAACCATTTGAAATCAAGGCCACTCCGCAACATTTTTCTTTTTTCAACAATTGTACTCCAACCCCAAAAGCATTCATGACTTTCACTAAATCTTTTCCCAACTGCGGATTATTATAATTCACATAACATCCATGAAAATAACTCACTTGCCTGGGATAAGCAGCCTGTTTGGCCAGCTGCCTTTTAAACCAACTTTCAAAAGTTCCGAAAGCATATTTAGGAAATGTACGACGATGATCTATTTTCAAAACTCCATCCAAAACAGCCTTCACAGGTTTCAATCCCAATGTTGTATTCACAACAGGAGCCAAAGGAGTTGATAACGTACCTACCAAGTCGGTATTAGCCAAAATAAAATCCCTCAATTTTGGTTTCTTCTCACTGTACCTGATACGGGCCATCTGGATAATATCCCCAATCCGTACATTCGACGGACAAGCCACCTCACATCTTTTGCAATTGATGCAATACTTCAGAGCTTCATCATAAAAATCCGGTTTCTTCAATCGTAACCGTTCTCCATCCGGTCCTGCCTGTTTGGGACCGGGATAGTCCGGATTCACGGCAGCCACCGGACAATATACCGTACATATGGTACATTTTATACATTGCTCGAAATTATTATCGCTGATATTATGTTGCTGAAGATTCATAGTCTCTATTGTTTTAAAATTTGTTCCGCCACCCGCATGGAAGTTAATATAGACACTCCTGCCCCACACCCTTCTTTTATCGGGTTAAAGCCTTCCAGAATAGCACCTGCAGCATATAAATTTTCTATTGGTTTTCCTTGTCTCAGACCTCTGAATTCCCAGTCCGTTTTCACACCAAATGACTGATAGTTTTGTCTGGCAAACAAATTCAGGTCATACCATTGTTCCCGTTCTTCCTCATAGGCCACATCCAGCCCAAACACAGGTT
>URJC01000389.1 GCA_900548135.1 uncultured Odoribacter sp.
GGTAGCCCACCAGGGGGAACAGATAACGATGGATAATTCAATTGCGTGTATCTGGTCAGAGGAATTCTGCTGCTTTTCACGCACCATCAATTTGTACTTGCCTGGATTTAAATTGGTGTAAACAATGGTATTGTTATAAATCGTACTCCATTCTTTGTTGAGACCTGCTAAACGATATTCGTAAATTTTTCTGTTTGCATTGTCTATATAACTATTGGACGCAATACCTATTGAAATGTTGTTTTCATTATATTTCAGTTTAACTTCATGACTAAAAGGAAGGGCTGTTTTTAGGATAGAATTAGGTGTTTCACAGGTGATGGGTTTGTCGTTGACTGACAGGGAGGAAAAGTATAGATTATACTGCGGAAGTACGTTGAATAAAGAACTATCCTGGAAAGAAGTCATTCCTGAGGTTCCTCCGACAAATACTTCTCCATTGCGGCAAATCAACAGGCCGCATCCATCATTTAGTGCTGACAGATGCAATTGATTTTCAGTATCAACCATTTTTATTTCTTTGGTTTTGGGGTGATAGACCAACAGACCGTTTTCGTTGGAGATGGCTATATAGCCACGCGGAGTTACTGCTATATTGTAACAGTAACGAATGTTGAGATCTGAATGCGGTTTGAAATTATTTTTTTCCGGGTTAAAGGAATACAGTCCTGATCCGTTTGTTCCTAAATAAATGGTTCCATCCGGGGATTCTGACATTTTTAGTACCGGAAATTTTCCTAAGCCTTGTTTACCGTAGCTATAGGTGTACCTCTTTTCAGGATTGTGCAGGTTGATCCTCAATATTTGATTGCGTTGGGCTAGCCAGATATAGTCGGAAGAATCAATTAAAAAAGAAGTTCCTCCTTTATGGGTTTCTTCAATAGTTGGATATAAATAAGCTGTTGTTCCTTTTTGGGATAGAATATAAAGACTGTCGCCATGCTGGGCGATTTGGGAAAGCGAAGTTCCGGTTTCTGTTGTGTGATATTTTATTTTTTTTGTGGAAATATCAAAACAAAGAAATCCTTGTTTATGGGTCCCTATGTATAAACAGTCACGGATTGTGTCATATACTATACATTTCAGATTATAGAATGGGGCATCTTGAGGTTTCCCTTTTGTTAGATAATGGGTGAATTGTCGCGTTTCTCTATTTAAATAATTTAATCCTCCTCCTTCGGTACAAATCCAAATATCTCCCCGTTTGTCTTCTGCCATATTGCCTACAAAGAAAAAACTCAGCCCGTCTGTTCTGCCGGTATTTTCCGCATAATGCCTGAAATAGTCTATTTGTGGGTTGAAATAATGTACTCCTCCATAATAAGTACCTACCCATATGGTTCCTTGCAGATCTTTGTAAAGTGAGAATATGGAAGCATGTTTTAAACTTCCGGGATGGGGGGCCTTTTCATAGTAAGAGATATGGCCCGATGTGTCTATCTTGTTTAGTCCGTTAAAAGTTCCTATCCAGATAGAGCCGTCATTGTCTTCAACGAAACACCTTACATCGTTATTAGAGAGCGTAAAGTTTTTTTCAATGATAAATGGCTGATTTGTTCCGTTTTCTATTTTATACATACCTTGCCGGAATGCTGCAACCCACATCCTGCCCTTGGTGTCTTGATACAGCGAATGGATATTGACATGTGGAATGACGCAGACCGGTTGTGAATGATCTGGGTTGTCTATGTAGTATAATCCGTTTGAAGTCCCTATCCATAAACCTTTGTCAGAGCCCGGGTACAGACAAGTGATGTGTCCGTCGTTTTCAAAATGATAGACAAAGACAAATTTTTCTTTTGTATGATCCCAAGTGAATACAGAGTCAACTGCCGCTGTCCAAACTTCATTTCCTTGTGCATGGAGGCAATTGGCATACTGTTGTAAAAGAGAGAATTGTTCGTTGTGGAGATCATAGCGGATAAGTGTATTGTCAGAAGTAAAGAACAGGTTCCCTTGTTTGTCACTGACAAGATCAGCTACTTCATTCCCAAAGAAATTTCTTGTTATTGCTGAAGATGGTTTATAGGTAGTGATGGAATTTCCATTGTAACAGTTTAAGCCTTCTAACGTACCAAACCACATCCTTCCGAGTTCATCCTGGCAGATAGAGAGAACTGAAATTTGAGATAATCCGTCGGTCTTGCCCAGATGTTTAAAAAAAATATTTCCTTGAACCAAGAAGGATACAACTAAAAAAATAGATAGCAGAATTCCTTTCTTCATTGTGTATAAATTATAGCACGATATAGATTGCGAATTAAATGATTTTATTTTAAATGAAGAATTTATACTAAAAAATAATAATTTTGGGAAGGTTCCGCTACTGAAAAATATTTCACTTTTTGTCTTATCTTTGCAGCGAAAAATGGTACAAGATTGTGTTACAGAAGATAAAGACCTGGATGCTTCCGTTGGCCATGCTGACAGGGGCTTTTTTTTATGATTTTTTTCAGCATCTGTCTTTCCTGACGCCTTATCTGATTTTCAGTATGTTGTTTATCACATATTGTAAGTTGTCATTTCGTGATTTGAAATTCAGTAGCCTGCATTTGTGGTTACTGTTGGTGCAGGTGGCGGG
>URJC01000390.1 GCA_900548135.1 uncultured Odoribacter sp.
ATAAGGCGGTCACTCCCAGGATTGCCATGATGTTGAATATGTTGCTT
This sequence comes from uncultured Odoribacter sp., assembly GCA_900548135.1. Taxonomy (GTDB): domain Bacteria; phylum Bacteroidota; class Bacteroidia; order Bacteroidales; family Marinifilaceae; genus Odoribacter. Next base: position 48 of record URJC01000390.1, read on the forward strand.
CCCAGAACATTACCTAATGCCAGCGCGGAACTTCCTTTGATCGATGAAATGATATTCACTACAAGTTCCGGAGTCGAGGTACCGAAGGCTACCACCGTCAGACCGATAACGATATTCGGTACTTTCAGCCGATGGGCCAGTGCTGCACCACCGTCGACCAGAAAATTGGCTCCATACACTAAAATAATAAACCCTGCTAATAAGTAAATGATATTTAGTAACATAAATCGATAAAAAGTTAATCTTTGGTCCAAATACGCAGATTCAGGTTTAAATCATGAATAATTTGAAATAGATTGACCAAGGTCCCGAATTCCCGTTTCAGTTTATCCGTATTCAACTGGCATTCCCAAATGTTGGTTTCAAAATGATTCGTTTGATCGGGAATGGCGATAATGACAGAAGAATCCCTGAAACTTACCGTTATTTTCCCCGGAAACCTGGAATCGAGTTCGAGTAATCTTTCCATTAAATTAGGAGTGAGGATGTATCGGGCTTCTACCTGATCTGTAGAGAATACGTCGAATTGCTTTTCAAAGTTCGGATTTTCCAGTTTTACTCTCTGTTTTCCCAGGTTGAGTTTGAACCAGGAGTTACGGAAAACAACCGTTTGGCCCTGAAAGTTTTTGTTGAAGTCGGCTATAAAAAAGAAACCTCTGAAAATATCTATCCAGTGTTCCCGTCTGCGGCCTTTGGAATCGGTCGTGACCCGTTTTTCTTCGGCTATAATTTCCGAACAGATAAAACTGGTTTTATCGATTTTTCCGCAAATCAGATCTTCACTGCGATAACGGTCGGGAGAGGTGCTGAATAACCGGCTGTTTATAAAGACCGATTCTGCGATTCCGCTTTCCGGCCGGTAACTTGCTTCCTGGCAAAGATAGGAAATAATGGACGAGATGATATTTTCTTTATAATAAGCACATAATTCTCCCGACTTGGACTGAATACAAGAAAATAGTACGATCAAACCGAGCATACATGCTATAAGGATACCCGGCCATCCCCCTCCGATAATCAGGCTGACGACAACTCCTGCCACAAGGGTAATACCTCCCGCTATCAGTCCGTTTTTCGTTCCTTTCGCTTTTAATTGCAGTCTCTTGTCTTCTGCTTGCCGGATTCGGGATTGCAATTGTTCATAGATATCCTGAAAGTTTTGTTCCATAACTGTGGATTAAGATCGGAACAATTTTTTTACATCCGGATTCACTTTTTCCTCCTCCGGAATAGCGAATACTTCTTTTTTGGTAAAACTGAACAGGTTGGCAATGATGTTGGATGGAAAGGTCATCACCGAATTGTTGTAATCCGTAACAGCTGCATTATAGGTCCGGCGGGAAGCCGAAAGCTGTTCTTCTGTCTCGTTCAGTGTTTTTTGAAGTTGCATGAAATTTTCCGAAGACCGTAAGGCCGGATAGTTTTCAGCTACCATAAAGAAATTTTTTTTAGCAGCAGTGAATGTTTTGTCAAAATCTGCTTTTTCTTCAGCTGTGAGGGAGTCGTAACTCTTTGTCCGTAAATTTGTGATTTTAGTAAATGTCTCTTCTTCGTGTTTCGCGTATTGCTGTACAGTAGCGACTAAATTGGGAATAAGGTCGAATCTTTTTTTCAGCATGACATCGATCGAACCGAAAGCGTTGCCGACATTGTTTCTTTTTCTGGTAAGATTGTTGTAAGCAATTACTGCATAGAGGATAATGATAATAAAAAGTATAGTTGGTATCATAGGAAATGGTTTATAGTTATTTGCAAAAGTAAGTAAATTTTACAATCCATTCACTGTTACTTTAAATTTTGTATTTTTACCCATCGGAATTTTATCATTTTTATCTATGAATTTGTGGGGATTTATCAGTGCGGCAGTACTTTTGACATTGTTGCCGGGACCGGATATTTTATTTGTTATCACGCAGGCCATTACTCGTGGCAAAAAGGCAGGAGTGGTATTTGCTGCCGGGTTATGTACTGGTTTAATCGCTCATGTTGCTGCGGTGAGCTTGGGGATTTCCGTGTTATTGATGAGTTCCCCGCTGGCTTTTACCATACTGAAATTTACCGGGGCCGCTTATCTGTTATATTTAGGGATAAAAGCTTTTCTGACCCGGCGGCAAAGTCATTTTGACTTGTCAGTAAGCGGGGCAGTTTCAGGAAAATTGTATCGGAAGGGTATTTTGATGAATGTGTTGAATCCTAAGGTAATCTTGTTTTTCCTGGCTTTTTTCCCTCAATTTGTTGATAAAAGTGTAGAAAATCCGATTCCTCAGATATTAGTATTAGGTTTGATTTTTATGCTGCAGGCTTTTCTGATTTTTTCTGTAGTGGCTATTTTGGCTGATCGTTTGGCACGCCGGCTGATGCAGAATCCTAAAATTGCCTTGGGTGTTCATGTAGCAGAATCTCTTATTTATGGTGTGATCGGAATCAGCATTTTATTTGTTTGATGCAATGTTGCCAGGGAAAAGGCTATTTTACATCGTGTCCAAATGGTGTGAGAGCCAGACTGGCCAATTTAAAATGCTGTAGTCCGAAG
>URJC01000391.1 GCA_900548135.1 uncultured Odoribacter sp.
GATCAAATTTATCGGGAATTAATCAAACCTCTCACCCAAAAACAAAAAAATCCAGCAAAACAACGGCCCAACTCAAAAAAAAACAAATCCTATTTCACCAATATCTCCCAACATATAACATTAAAACCCCGGATGATTTCCAGGGTTTTAATAAAAATAAAAACATAGGGATTCTATTGAAAGTAAGACCCCAAAACGTCAAACAGGTAAAAATCCGGACGATTATCATGGAAGAAAACCGTCCAGCCCCGATTAGTTCAATAAACCAACTCCAAATTCTCCAAGAGAAACCGGAACTGTTTGCCGCTCACTGTCATTGAATTGTTCACCTTCAGCAGGATGAGGAGATAACAAAACTAATCTTAGTTCCGAACCACAATAGGTATCGCCGAGAAATACCCTTTGCATTTCGGCATCTTTGCCCAGGGTAAAGATTTTACCATTGTCGATACCTTTCCAGTCATCTCCTTCCTTGACAAAAATCTGGAACCGCCTGCATTTATTAGAAGGATCTGTTGTATTTCTCTGTACAAAATAAAGATAATTGAACGTTTGTTCCTGTTGCATATCTATCATCAGAACATGAGGATAACGTCCCCCTTCCTTTTTCCACAAAGAGTGCCAGATGGTCGCATCATCGCCATCGAACAGATTACTGAAAGGGCCGATTTTACCATTACTTTCCTCATGCATATTCTCCGTTTCAACTCCACCGATCACGACAGTAGATGAAGCGGTCCACCCGGTCCGGTCGGCATCCCGGTATTCAGGCCAGTTCACCCTGTTCTTAACCGACGGAGTTCTATCGTCGAAATTTCCGGCTTTCGGAACATAATTTTCCCAAAACGGCTCGCTAACAGCCGGAAATTGTTCCATATAGCTATAAGCAACAGAAGAAAGTACAACTCCCCAATCTTCAAAGAAAGGAGCAAGGTTCTCGCCTGCATATTCACAAGCATACATTGCTACTGCATCTCTCTGATTCTGCTCGTCCTCTCCTCCGTTATCCTTCAGCATTTCTTCAGAAATATATCCGAATATATTCCAACCGTATTGTTGTGCCAGCTGTACAAACAACACCGTACGTACATCGGTCTGTAAGTCATTAAACCGCTTGGCAGGATCATCATTATTCAGGAAAGAATTGACAGCCGAAGTCATCGTATGTGCCGGAACTATGGCATTACGGTCGCATAAGCGGAAATAATTCAAACCGTAATAAGCGGAACGAAAAAGTTTTGCCGTTATTTTCTCAAAAGAGTAAGGCAATGCAAAAGCCTGACAAACCGAAAAATCGGAACTGCTGGATAAAGAAGGAAAAGCCACAAATATCGAATCCAGCTCCCGGTTAACGACAATCGGATATTGTCCCCCCACTTCATCCAGAATATCCGATTCATTCAACTGAATATCACTACGCAGACGTAATGACATATCCCCCAGTCGGTTACCAAAAAGTCCGTCACAATCCTCCGCGATAAACTCATCGTAAAAAGACAGTAATGCTTCAGGATCTGTAACCCGCTTCAAGGTTGCCAGCGGCAAAGTAAAAGTCACCTGTTTTCCCCGTAATTCCCCGAAAGGAACCTGAGTCGTTTCCAATTGGGCTTTCCAGGCCGTAACATCGGTTTCACCGAGGATATAATCCGGTGATTGCACGGCTCCCTTTACCTGAAGAGCCAAATTCGAACCGGCACCTTTATAATAAACATAAAAATGACCTCCGAAATAACTTATCAGGTGATTCTCGCCTTCTTGCAATTTACCTATAACATTCATATCCGGATAACGTTTAAAAGGGGCAAGTGATTCTCCCAATACATCTGTAAAACCCCCTATCCGGTAATAAGCGTTTCCGGCAGCACCATCAACCTGAACAACCACAGTATCTCCCGGTGCAAAATACAACCCGGTACTCCTCCAGGAGGTATCCCCGGCATTTACAGGTGCTTCAATTGTCAGCCGGGTTTCAACCCGAGGCTCTTCATTCGTAACCATACCCGGAAATTCTACGACCCATCCCCAATAAGGATTGGGTTTTACGGAACCGTCTGCAATCTCTCCCGTCCCTTCCAAAAAAGGTTGTTCCAACTCATTATCCGTTGAACAAGCAGCAAGGGACATACAAAATAAAATAGCTATATTTCTGTATATTCTTTTCATAATCTCCATATTTTATTCTTCTACTGTCAGGTGATTATATTTGATGAACCAATTTTCAGGATTCATTAAAAGCTGGCGGTATTTTTCACGTTCGCCTTCCGGGAACTTCTTGCAAACCTGATCTGCCAATTTTGCAGCCTGACCGCTATTCTTAGCCATTCGTAGCAAAGTAAACCACCTCTTTCCCTCAAAAGCAGATTCCAAAGCCACTTCTTCAGCGATCAAACTATCCAACACCCATTGTTTTCTTTCCAAAGTAGCATCGGGTGCAACGTAATCCCGTAAATAATTCGGAACCATACCTGCTCTTCCCCTCACTCCCAGACAAGATCTCAACACACTGCTATTCTGCGTAAAAGAAGGCACATCAAAAGGTGCCAACAATTTACTCCCATCCCAGGAAGA
>URJC01000392.1 GCA_900548135.1 uncultured Odoribacter sp.
CAGGCTTCAATTGCATTTCTTTCAAAACAGTCTCAGCCATAAACAAACAATCCGACAACTCCTTAAAAGCAGGCAGAAAGATCTCTTTAGTCAACTGCATATCTCTGAAATACCCCGAAGTCAGATTAGCACAGATCATAGCCATTTGAGAGGGCAAAGACTGTAAACGATTACATTTTGCCCGGATCAGCTCAAAGATATCCGGATTTTTTTTATGAGGCATAATACTCGAACCCGTCGTGTATTGGTCCGGCAATTTCACAAATCCAAAATTACCACAGGAAAATAAACAAACATCAGCTGCCATTTTTCCTAAAGTAGTAGCCACAGCTGCCAAAGCAAATAAAACATTCTTTTCCATTTTCCCTCTCTGCATCTGGGCGTATACTGAATTATAAGCCAGATCCTCAAATCCAAGCAAACGGGTGGTCATCATCCGATCCAACGGAACCGACGACCCATATCCGGCTCCTGACCCTAACGGATTGGTATTCACCAAATCATAAGCAGATTTTAACATCAGTAAATCATCCGCCAGAGATTCAGCATAAGCACTAAACCACAAGCCAAACGATGAAGGCATTGCAATCTGTAGATGTGTATAACCCGGCATCAGTAAATCTTTGCTTTCCTCTGCTTTTGCAATTAACATATGGAACATAGATTCCATTTGTAACAAAATTTCTATCAAAGCTGAGCGGGCAAACAACTTCAGATCGAGCAATACCTGATCATTCCTCGACCGGCCGGTATGTATCTTCTTACCAGCTTCCCCACATTTCAAAGTAAGCAGATATTCTATCTGGGAATGTATATCCTCTACGCCTTCCCCAATACTAAAATGTCCCTGTTGAATCTCTCTCCAAATCTCCTGCAATCCCCGGGATAGAGCCCCCAATTCCTCATCCGTAATCAATCCGATTGCATGAAGCATCTTCAGATGGGCCATATTTCCCAGCACATCCGGTTTCGCCAACATAACATCCAATTCCTTATCCTTGCCGATTGTGAACTCTTCCGTAAAATGATCAATCGTATATCCTTTATCCCAAAGTTTCATAAAAATTTTATAACAAATTTAGATTTTAAACTGAAAACCATCCAATAATTCTACAAAAATACGTATACCTTCTTCAATTTCATCCAAAGCAATGTATTCATTTGCAGTATGACTGCGTGCACTATCTCCGGGGCCTATTTTCAGGGAAGTATAAGGAATCACAGCCTGATTAGAAGTAGTAGGTGAACCATAAGTTTGTAAACCCAGCTCCCGGCATCGCCTTACAATAGGATGATCCGCCGGAATCGATGAAGAATTCAACGAAAACGAACGGGGGCATACTTCACATTTCACATTTTTCCGAATCGTCTCAAATATCTCCTGATTACTATAATACTCATTTACCCGGATATCCACCATAAATTTACATTCAGCAGGTACCACATTATGAAGGGTCCCGGCAGAAATTCCCGTCACAGTCATCTTTACTTCCCCCAGCAAATCCGAGACCTTAGGAAATTGATAAGTACGGAACCATTCTATATCCGGTAAAGCCTCATAGATTGCATTTATCCCTTCTCCCCGGGCAGCATGTCCCGATTTACCCAAGGCCACACAATCCAATACCATCAATCCCTTTTCAGCAATAGCCGCTTGCATACCGGTAGGTTCACCGATCAAAGCAAGGTCTATCCGTCCCAATTCCCCCACCACACTTTGAATACCTCCTTTTCCAGTATTCTCTTCTTCGGCAGAAGCCAACCAAACCAGATTATAAGCTTGCCCGGTAGCTGCAAGTTGTAAAAAAGCAGCTAACATAGAGACAACACTTCCTCCTGTATCATTACTCCCCAAACCATATAACTTTCCTCCCATCACAACAGGAGTGAAAGGATCAGTATTCCACTTCCCATTCGGACGTACAGTATCCAAATGGGCATCCATCAAAATAGTCGGTTTCGTACTATCAAAATTTCTGGAACGAGCCCAAACATTATTCCCTTTTCGTTCTGCCACATATCCATGCAAAGCCAACATCTCAACCATGAGGTCAGCCACCTGATTTTCCTCCCCGCTAAATGAGGGAATAGTAATCATTTCTTTTAACAATTCAACAGCCTCCATAAACCAAACAGATAAAATCTAACTCAGAATCATCAATCTGTTGCCTTCAACTTGATAACTGTCCCCCCGGACAGATTCTCCGGATTCGTCAACCGCACAGCTTCAACTCCCTCAGCAATCGTCCGAAAAGCATTTTCTAATTTAGGTATCATCCCCGAATGTATTAGCCCTTCAGCTAAAAATTGCTGATAAGTTGTCCAATCCAATTCCGGAATTACCGAATTTTCATCATCCAGATCCAATAATACCCCTGGCTTATCAAAACAAAATACTAATTCTGTCCCCCACAAACGGCCTAATGCGATAGCAACAGCAGCAGCAACACTGTCAGCATTTGTATTCAGCAGCAACCCTTCCCTATTAAAGGTAATCGGAGACAATACCGGCATAATCTTTCTTTCCAGCAAGTATCCTAACATTTCAGCATCCACT
>URJC01000393.1 GCA_900548135.1 uncultured Odoribacter sp.
GTGGGACATCTATAAATTGGATGTTGTTGTGATCCCAACAAACAGACCCATTATTCGTATTGATGCAAATGATTTGGTATATAAAACGAAACGTGAGAAATATAATGCCGTAATTGATGAAATAGTGCGTTTAGTAGAGTTGGGACGACCGGTTTTGGTGGGCACGACTTCCGTAGAGGTATCTGAATTACTGAGTCGTATGTTGAAATTGCGGGGTATTAAACACAATGTATTGAATGCCAAATTGCATCAGAAAGAAGCTGATATTGTAGCTGAGGCTGGTAAGTCCAGGACCGTGACTATTGCTACGAATATGGCAGGTCGTGGTACTGATATTAAATTGAGTTCTGAGGTCCGGGATGCAGGAGGTTTGGCTATCATAGGTACAGAGCGCCATGATTCCCGGCGTGTTGACCGTCAGTTGCGTGGGCGTGCCGGACGGCAGGGAGATCCGGGTTCTTCCCAGTTCTTCGTCTCTTTGGAAGATGATTTGATGCGTTTGTTTAGTTCTGAACGGATTATCCGGGTCATGGATCGGCTGGGACATCAGGAAGGGGATGTTATTCAACATTCGATGATTACCCGTTCTATTGAACGTGCACAGAAAAAAACTTCGGTATTCGTAAGCGTTTGCTGGAATATGATGATGTGATGAATTCCCAGCGTACTGTCATTTATAAGCAAAGGCGGCAGGCTTTATTGGGAGAACGTATTGGAGTGGCTGTTGCTAACAATACCTATGATGTTTGTGAAGCGATCGTCATGGAATATCAGCCGGTGAATGACCCTGAAAACTTCCGTCTGGAGGTGTTGCGGGTGTTGTCTGTGGATTTCGAAATAGAACCTGAAGAATTTCAGAAGGCCCGGCCTAATGAATTGACTGAACGTTTATATCAATATGTAAGGGAAGCTTATCAACGTAAGGTGAAAACTATTGCCCAGCAGGCATTCCCGGTAATTAAAAATGTGTTTGAAACTCGTGGGGATGTGTTTAAAAATATTGTAGTGCCTTTTACTGATGGTATAAAAATGTACAGTGTAGTGACTAATTTGGAGAAAGCTTATCGTTCGGAAGGGGAAGATTTGATGCGTTCATTCGAAAAATCGGTAATTTTGGCTCATATTGATGAGGCTTGGAAAGAGCATCTGCGTGAAATGGATGAATTGAAACAGTCTGTGCAGAATGCAGCTTATGAACAAAAAGATCCATTGTTGATCTATAAGTTTGAGTCTTATAATCTGTTCAAGTCGATGGTAGAAAAGATCAATAAGGGAATGGTCTCTACTTTAATGAAGGGACAGATTCCAATGCAGGAACCCGAACGGGTACGTGAGGCTGAACAGCGCCGGACAGATTTGAGCCGGATGCAGGAGAGCCGTTCGGAAGTTCAGGCTGCGGCTGCTAATCGTGGACCTGTACATCATGAACCCGTGAAAGTTGGACCTAAAGTTGGCCGTAACGCTCCTTGTCCTTGCGGAAGTGGATTGAAATATAAGAATTGTCACGGAAAAAACGAATAAAAAGTAACGATAACGATGAACGATAGTTTTTTCGTTCATCGTTTATTATTTATCATTCATCGTTATTATATGTTATCATTGTTCATCAACTGGGATGTTAGTCCTGAAATTTTTAATTTGGGAGGAATATCTATTCGTTATTATGGCCTTTTATTTGCTGTGGCTTTTTTGCTGGGGTATAAGGTGGAAGAAAAGATGTTTAAGTCCGAAGGTTTACCGATGGCTTGGTTGGATAAACTATGGCTATATGTTGCGATAGCAACAATAGTAGGTGCACGTTTGGGACACTGTATTTTTTACGATTGGGCTTATTTTGGTCAGCATCCGTTGGAAATGGTGTTGCCGGTGCGTTTCTCGCCCGAATTTAAGTTTACCGGTTATCAGGGATTGGCTAGCCATGGGGCTGCAATTGGTATTATTGTGGGCTTATGGTATTATTCGCGTAAGGTGAGTAAGAAATCGATATTCTGGATATTGGATAGGGCAGTCATTCCGATTGCTTTGGCGGGTTTTTTTATCCGTATGGGAAATTTAATGAATTCGGAGATTGTCGGAGTAACGACAGATGTCCCCTGGGGTTTCCGTTTTATTCATGCTGCTGGTTTGGACAATCCTGAATTACCGCGTCATCCGGCACAGTTGTATGAGGCCGTTTGTTATCTGATTAGTTTCTTTATTTTAATGCACTTGTATTGGCGTACGAATGTTAAGAAACGGATGGGGTTTATATTCGGAGCTTTTTTAATCCTGATTTTTAGTGCCCGTTTTATTATAGAATTTGCAAAAGAGGTACAGGAACCCTGGGAGGCAGATATGGTATTGAATATGGGACAAATCCTGAGTATTCCATTTATTTTGGTGGGTATATTTATGTTATGGTACAGTAAAAAATTGCCGGATTTGGGAACGAAGATTGCTAAAGAATATAAAGCTAAAGAAGTTACAAAACGGAAGTAAAATGAGCCATGTACGAAAAGAAATTTATGCAGGAGGCTATCCGGCTGGCTATTGAGAATGTCAGGTGTGGAACAGGGG
>URJC01000394.1 GCA_900548135.1 uncultured Odoribacter sp.
CAAAACCACATACCCAAATTTCAGGTAGAAATTCCGGGTATTCTATCGTCAGAGCAATTTTTTCGTTGTTAAACGACTCCCTCGCGCAATATATCATGTATATGCACCATCCCCCTATACACATTTCCTTCTCCTACAACAATCAATTGGGTAATACAGTTTTGCTCCATTTTCTGAAAAGCATTATAAGCCAATTCCTCTTCGGCAATTGTTTTTGGAGCAACTGACATTACATTCTTAGCTTTCAACAGATCAACATTCTGATACTTTTCAAGCATACGTCTTAAATCACCGTCAGTGATAATCCCCAACAAATGTTCCTGTTCATCAGTCACAGCGACAGCGCCCAGCCGTCCGCTCGACATCTCGACAATCACTCTACGGATACCATCTTCTGGTCCTACCCGGGGAGTATTTTCCCGGTCGAATACATCCGACACCCTGGTATACAGACGTTTTCCCAAAGAACCTCCGGGATGGTATTTAGCAAAATCCCGACTGGAAAAACTACGGCATTGTATCAGGCAAATAGCCAGAGCATCCCCCATGACCAATTGGGCCGTTGTAGAATTTGTCGGTGCCAGATTATTCGGACATGCTTCACGTTCCACCTGAGCTTTAATCACATAAGCCGCATTTTGAGCCAGAAATGAATCCGTATTCGAAACCATAGCCACAATTTGTTCATTCCCCACGTTCCGGATCAAAGGTATCAATACCTTTATCTCGGGTGTATTCCCACTTTTAGAAATGCAAATTACAACATCATCGTGACAAATCATCCCCAAATCCCCATGTATCGCGTCTGCAGCATGCATGAACACTGAGGGAGTACCCGTAGAGTTCAAAGTAGCCACAATCTTCTGCGCTATAATAGCACTTTTTCCGATTCCCGTAATAATCACCCTGCCCTTTGAATTATATATCAGATTGACCACTTTTTCAAAGTCATCATCTATAAAATCAACCAAACTTTGGATTGCTTTCGCCTCATCAGCAATCACCTTTTTAGCAACATCTTTAATATCAATCATTTAAACAAAACAGTTAAAATATCCCCTACAATTTGTAAACTTAATAGACAATATCTATGCCAAAAAAATACAAAAAAATCATTGCAGCAAAAATATTTTACTATAACTTTACTAAGGGCAAAAGTACCAATTTTTATTATTCATTTGCCCAAGTGGTGATAACATTTATTATGCCATTTTGTTTGTTCATCAGAATTAAGTTATAAATTTGCAGCTCTTTGAAAAAAGGTGTGCAAAATAATACTAATTAATACAATGGGATTGCAGATTGATTTACACGCAAAATTAAAAGAGTATTTTGGCTTCGATCACTTTAAAGGAAATCAGGAAGCCATAATTAAAAACGTGCTGGCAGGAAATAACACTTTTGTATTAATGCCTACGGGCGGAGGAAAATCATTATGTTACCAATTGCCAGCCCTGTTACTGGATGGGACAGCAATTATTATTTCGCCTCTGATTGCATTGATGAAAAATCAGGTAGATGCAATGCGTTCATTTTCTGAAGCGGAAGGTGTGGCCCATTTTCTGAACTCTTCCCTGACTAAAAATGAAATATTAAGTGTCAAAGAAGATATTCTAAGCGGTAAGACTAAAATGTTATACGTGGCTCCGGAATCTTTGACAAAAGAAAGTAATGTTGAATTTTTAAAGAAAATCAGAATTTCATTTTTCGCAGTAGACGAAGCACACTGTATTTCTGAATGGGGACATGATTTCCGCACAGAATACCGGAGAATCCGCCCCATTGTTGAAGAAATCGGAAAAGCTCCGATCATAGCTCTTACTGCAACAGCCACTCCCAAAGTTCAGAATGACATCCAGAAAAATCTGGACATGATGGATGCCAAAGTATTCAAATCATCATTCAATCGTGCGAATCTATATTACGAAGTCCGCCCCAAACAAGGAGATATTACTAAAGACATCATTAAATTCATTAAAAACCACGAAGGGAAATCAGGTATAATCTATTGTCTGAGCCGTAAAAAAGTTGAAGAACTGGCAGAAGTGCTCAGCATCAATGGAATCAAGGCAGCTCCTTATCATGCGGGAATGGATGCTACCACACGGAGTGCCAATCAGGATAAATTCCTGATGGAAGAAGTTGATGTTATTGTAGCCACCATAGCCTTTGGTATGGGGATCGACAAACCGGATGTACGATATGTCATTCACTACGATATCCCCAAAAGTCTGGAAGGCTATTATCAAGAAACCGGACGGGCCGGACGGGACGGAGGGGAAGGCATCTGCCTGACTTATTATAGTTATAAAGATATCCAGAAACTGGAAAAATTTATGCAAGGTAAGCCCATTGCAGAACAAGAGATTGGCAAACAATTACTGATGGAAACAGTTGCTTACGCAGAGACTTCACTTTGCCGGCGAAAAGTATTACTGCATTATTTTGGTGAAAGTTACGAAGAAGAAAACTGCGGATGCTGTGACAATTGCCTCTATCCGAAGAAAGAATTTGAAGGTCAGGATTACATGGTGGATGCCCTTCAGTTAGTGAGT
>URJC01000395.1 GCA_900548135.1 uncultured Odoribacter sp.
GTTAATATCTCCGGCATAATAATAGCGGGTATTATACCCCACCTTTTCCAACTCTTTAGGAAAACGGGGATACTCCATTATTTTATTCGGATACTTGATTAATGCAATGGAAGGATTCGACGGCAGAGCACTGATAGCAGCTACCATCCCCCTATCCGATCTCGAACCGGTGGCGTAAATATTAGAAAAAAGTATTCCTTCCTTAGCTAAGGCATTCAGGTTGGGAGTAACATCAGCTAAACCTCCTAAAGCTTCGATAGCATTAGCCGTAAAACTCTCCAACAACAAAAACACAATATTAGGACGATCATCTTTCAATAAACGTGGATATACACCATTGGTCTGCTCAGCTTGCCTGATGATTTCCCTTGCCTGTTCTTCCGGCATAAATGAATAATGTTGTCCTAATTTTTTCACATGCATCAATTCATATATAAAATTCCATACCGGATTTATAGCAGCCTGATTTGCATACATATTCTTTGAATGAAAAAAAACAAAACTGCTATTCATCGGAGCCACATTAAATCCCCCTCTCACAGGTATAATCATTAACCCGCCTAAAATCAAAAACAAAGGGATCCCCCAATATTGCCCTTTATTATAATCCAACCCCTGTCTTATATAATGTTGAAATATCCACCACCCTCCAAAGAAAAACGCTGTCATTAACAAAAGCAAACATAAGATCAACCATAATGGAGTAGATGCCATAGCTTCTTTGGGTGTTTTCAAATACATTAATGGTGTAGTATCCATATGATATCCCCAATTTCTGAACAACTCCAAATCAATCGTCATTACGATTGCAAAAAAGGCCAGACACAATATTGTTATAACCGAAAACACCATTCGCACAATTCTGCCCCCCAGAAAAGAAGACAACGCTAACACCAGACAAGAAAGCATCATAATATACCCTCCTAATGAGAAGTCTAATTGCAACCCCTTCCAGATAATCTGCCCGATATCATTTCCCGACAAAGTGGTTGTATCCTGCCATTGATAAAATAAAAAAATCAACTTTGCCACTACAGATAAACCGATCCAAAACAGATAATATTTCAACAAGAATAACAACTTTGCTTTCATATTCAGTATCCTTTATATTTCTTCAAATTCTAATCAAGTCTTAGGTTGCTTTTTCTTCGCAGCAGGAAACAAGACATGATTCAGTATCAACCGATATCCTGCTGATTGTTTATGCAACTCCAGTTTTGTAACCGGATCTCCGACCCAATGTTGCTGATCTTCGGGATCATGCCCTCATATTAAAACTTAGAAAGGAGCTTCTCCTCCTGAAGAAGTATTAAAACTTTCACGTACACTATCAAACCCCTGATCTAAAACTGGAATTGGCTCGTCATTCATCTTAGAGCTAAAAGTCTGTGTCACGATTTCTCCTGTAGAGACATTGGACGAAAATGGCGAAGAGGTATCTAAATCACAAAACTGGGTCAATTCGGCACGAAAACGGAGATTAACCTCTCCTACTGCACCGTTACGGTGTTTGGCTATAATAATAGTTGCTATTCCCAAAAGGGAATTTCCTTCGTTGTCAACTGTTATACCATACTTTTCCGGACGATGGATAAACATCACCATATCAGCATCTTGCTCTATAGATCCTGATTCACGTAAATCTGAAAGCATTGGTTTTTTATCGGGCCGCGACTCAACCCCGCGATTCAACTGAGACAAAGCCATCACAGGTACACTCAGCTCCTTGGCAATAATCTTCAACTGCCGTGAAATTAAACTGACTTCCTGCTCACGATTACCCCGCATATCTGCCCCAGCAGTCATCAACTGCAAATAGTCAATAATCAGCACCTTCATCCCATATTTCTGTTTCAGTCGACGGCATTTAGCACGTAACTCAAAGATAGACAAGGCTGGAGTATCATCTACCAGAATCGGAGCTTCAACCAAAGCTTTGATACGCGCATGCAATTGTTTCCACTCATCTTCGGTTAAACGTCCTGTTTTCAGCTTTTCTGAGCTAAGTTCTGTTTCACTGGCAATTAAACGATTTACCAACTGTACTGCAGACATTTCCAACGAGAAAATTGCAACCGTTTGTTTGTGAACAACAGCCATATTCCTTGCCATAGACAATACAAAAGCAGTCTTTCCCATCGCAGGACGGGCAGCAATAATAACTAAATCCGAAGGCTGCCAGCCGGCAGTTACAGCATCCAAAGCCGTGAATCCCGAAGGTACCCCGTTGATACCATCCGGTTTTTCTGCTGCTGCCTGAATTCCTCTAATAGCTTCATCAATGATCGGAGCTATTTCAGCAGTATCTTTTTTTATATTTTTATCTGCAATGTCAAAAACTGCTTTTTGAGCCTTATCCATCAGATCAGATACATCCGTCGCTTCATCATAGGCCATTGATTGCAATTCAGTACATATGCCGATCAGTTTCCGCTGTAAATATTTCTGAACGATGATTTTCGCATGAAACTCAATGTGTACAGCAGAAGCCACCCGCGAAGTTAACTGGGCTAAATAGTAAGCTCCTCCGACTTGTTCTAACTCACCA
>URJC01000396.1 GCA_900548135.1 uncultured Odoribacter sp.
ACTCTTGTTTCACTTTATCAAAAAATTTCTGATACAAAGGCTTAAAATAATCAGTTTGCAGACTTTGAGATTCCTCTAATACAGCCAGCAGCTGTTGTTTTTGCCGAGCATTGGCTTGGTCCACCAACAGATCCAGCGCATTGGTAAAAAAACGATAATGTTCCGATTTATTCATCTTCGGCACCATCTTCATCACTGTCTTGAAATAGCCGTTAAAACCATCAAAACTGGCACTCCTTCCCAATTCCACAAATTCATATAATACTTTCTTCTGTTGAGGCTGATATTTATCAATCAGATTTTTATAAACTTTAAAATCAGATTTATTCTCTGCTTTGTACTTACCGCAGGCATATCCAAACAGATAAGGATGCAGCGTCTCACCTATTTTGGCAGCCACCGCTTCTTTACCCACCAATGCTGCATATTCATCACTATGCTCCAGGATAAAATCCCACCATTTAGAACCGTAAGTAGATACATAATAATTCCTGATCACCTCCCAGATTTCCCTGGTCAACATTTCCTTTTCTTCCAGGGATGACAATAATTCCAGGGAAACTTGTGTTGCTTTTTTAGTGTTCCTGACCTTACTATAAGAGGCAATCAGATCCAATACAAATGCCCGGTCCCGTTCTCCGGATTCATATCTTTTCTCTTTTGCACTCAGGGAATTATTGGGATCCAACCCTTTTTTCACCTTTTCCAAAAAAATATCCGGTCGGGAAGCCCCGAGTATTTTATTCACCACTTTTCCTTCTCCGTTGATGAATAATAACGTCGGATAACTGTTCACCCCAAAACGTTTTGCCAGCTCAGGCCCTTCTCCTTTTTCACAATCCACTTTGAGCGAAACAAAGTGTTCATTAAAATAATCAGCCACCTCGTTTTTGGTAAAAACATCTTTCGCCAACATTTTACAAGGACCGCACCAAGCAGTATAACAATCGACAAACAACAAGCGGTTTCCTGCCTTTGCCTTATCCAAAGCCTCCTGAAAAGAGAGCGTTTCAAACCGGATAGAGCGATCCTGAGCAATAATGCTTCCACCAAGCAATAAAAATCCCCAAAACAATACAGTCTTTATCATGCTTACTATAGATTAAAACAGATTTATAAATTTTTTATTTCTTGCTATAAAACACATTTGTTCCAAAAAAGATGAATAGAAAAACATCTTTTTAGATAACTTTTACTTTTTTTTGAAAAATATCATCATAAGAACTATGACGAACTTTAACGAACTTTGACTTCAGAATTTGGTTGTTCCGTTACTCCTGAATCCTTCTCTAAAATACCAGCCAAGCCAGCAACACCAACCCAAACCCGTTCAGTTCCTTACGCAAAACATTCAGGGCATTATATTTCAATGTTTTCACAGAATTAACAGAAATTCCCAACTGATCAGCAATCTCCGGATTCTTATATCCTTTAATCACCAACCTCATAATCCGGGCAGATTGGGCAGGCAAACGGTCAATAGCGGCATAAAGAGCATTAATGGCTTCCTCCTCCATCACCATCAGGTCAAAATCATCATCTTCTTCAGTAAGCACCCCAGAGATATCTACTTCTTTCCGATGGTCCCGGAGGTAATTCAGGCTTTGGTTTCTGACTGTTACATATAAAAAAGACTTGACCGCAGCAAAGTCCTTAAAATCATTTCTTTTATCCCACCATTTTATAAATGCTTCCTGAGCAATATCCTTGCTCTGCATTTCATTCTTCAAATAATAATTGGCAATATTGCACACACTAGGGTACATGCTTACAAACAAACGTTCGAAAGCCTTTATATCGCCAGAACACATTGCATGAAAATCCGATGGTGTCCCGAAAAGTATATGCTTAGTCCCTTCTCCTTTCATTTAGCCAATGTATAGCCCCATATAAAACCTGCATATTTTCCGCCAAATATAATAAATAAAAGGCCATTTTTATAGACTGAATCTCCTTTCTAATATTTTCTCCGATAAACAGCTATCAATGAACCCACATTCGCCCCACAGAAATCAAAAAAAATCCGATGCAGTATTCAAATAAATTTGATACTGCATCGGATTATATTGCAAAAGCAACCGATCGTTTTGTTCTTATTCCAGTTACTTGTTTGCCTGCATTTTCTCCATTTCTTCTTTCGAGCCAACGATCAAGCCACGGAGTTCTTTCATTCCGGTACCTACCGGAATCAAGTGACCGCAGATCACATTTTCTTTTAAGCCTTCCAATGGATCTACCTTTCCGTAGATAGCGGCTTCATTCAACACTTTGGTTGTTTCCTGGAAAGAAGCAGCAGAGATAAAGCTGGAAGTCTGTAAAGCAGCACGAGTAATACCTTGTAACACCTGAGCAGAAGTTGCAGGCACAGCATCACGGGCATCCACCGTTCTCAAATCCCGGCGTTTCAATTGCGAATTGATATCACGTAATGTACGGGCTGTGATAATCTGTCCGGCTTTTACACGGTCAGAATCACCCGGATCCATGACAACTTTCTTGCCAAACATTTCATCATTTTCTTCCATAAACTCATTCT